>URVK01000060.1 GCA_900551305.1 uncultured Collinsella sp. | reverse complement strand
ATCATCATCACCCCCCGCGGGGGGGCGGGGGGGGGGGGGAGCCATACGGACATAATCCTTGTCGAGCTCCTCGACCATGGCGGTACGCACGATACGAGTCATCTGGCCCGTCAGCGGAAATGCCAAGGCGATAGCGGGCATGATCATACGTCCCAGATAGCCAACCGGATTCGTGGTGAAGTGAGGCAGAGCACCCGATGCCGGGAGCACCTTAAGATAGGAAGAGAACAGCAGGATCAACAGAACGGCAAGCCAGAACGACGGGGTTGCCAAGCCGGCGATGGAAAAGACGCGGATCACTTGGTCCGGCCATTTGTCGCGATACAGTGCCGCGATGACGCCGAGCAAAAACGAAACGACCGCACCGATAGCAAGACCGATAAAGGTCAGCTGCATCGTGACGGGCAGGGCCGTGGAGATGCGCTTGGCAACGGAGTTGCGAGCAGCACCATAGGTGCCCATGTCGCCATGGATCAGATCGCCCATATAGCGCACGTAGCGCACGGGCCAGGGGTCGTCCAGACCATACTTCTCATGGTACTCGGCAACCGCCTCGGGCGAGGCGCCGTCACCCAACGCCGTGTAGGCGGGGTCGGTCTTGGAGAACGACATAAGGAAGAACACCAGGACGGTGACGCCCAATGCCATGATCGGCAGCGCCACAAGACGCCTTCCAATCAAACGTAGCAAGTTGTTCACGTTCTCTCCCCTTTCTTTTGTCGGTAGGACCAACTGGTATATGAGTACGGATACTCATTACAAGACCCGAGCGACATCGTTGCCGCCCGGGTCTTTGTTTCAACTATGAGGATACGGTCCCAACGGCCGACATCCTGCATACAGACTCAAGCGAGTCTTACGCCTTGACGGTCGCAACGCCCCTGAAGGACATGCTCGTCGTGCCGATGCCCTTGAAGCCATCGAGGGCCTCGCCGTTGGGCGCAGTAGACGGATCGTCCCAGAAAGCGGAGACGGTCTTGACGTGAACAACAGGGTACAGAACGGCGTTGTCGGCAATGATGTCGAAGCACTCGTTCCACTTCTTCTGCTGCTCGTCGCCCTCAGCGGCAAGAGCCTCGTCCATGAGACCGTGGAGCTTCTGCCACTCAGCGGACTCCTTCCACGGGCAACGGGTCTGCATCCAGACGTTGTCGCCGTACCACCAGTTGAGCAGCAGGTCGGGGTCGGCGCCGAAGCAGGAAGGATCGCCGGGGGCAAGAAGGATATCGTAGGCCTCGCCGCCGTCGATGGCAGCGTAGGTAGCCGGCGAGGTATCGGTCTGGATGGTCACATCGAAGCCGAGAGCATCGAGGTCGTTCTTGACCTGGGCGGCCATGCCCTTAATCTGCTCGTTGTCGGTGGTGCGCAGGGTGATGGCACCCGGGGTGATACCAGACTCCTCGATGAGCTTCTTAGCCTTCTTGGCGTCGGTCTTGTACACCGTGGAAGCCTCATGATAGTTGGTGAAGCTCTTGGGCAGGTAGCAGCTGGCAGCGGTGGCAAGGCCGGCGAAGGTGTTGCTGACCATCTTCTCGGTGTCGAGCGCATACATGACAGCCTGACGGACCTTGACGTTGTTCCAAGGCTCCTTGGCGACGTTGAACATGATGAAGCGGGTGCCGAAACCCTGAACGTTATCGATCTTGCAGCCGGCGCTCTCGAGCTGGTCGACGGCGTCAGCGGTAACGAGCTCCATAACGAGCGTGGAGCCCTCCTGCTGAGCGGTAACGCGAGCGGTGGGGTCGGTCAGGATGCTGTACTGGATCTTCTTATCCTCGGCAGCATACTCACCGTTGTACTCGGGGTTGGGAACCAAGGTGATCTCGGTATCGGAGATAGAGTCGTACATCCAGGGGCCGGAACCGATCGGCTGCTTGGCGCGATCCTCCTCGGTCTGGGTGGCCGGGGTAACGCGGACGATGGCCAGACGATCCTTGAGCAGGGAGAAGTTGGGGACCTTAGTCTTGACCGTCACGGTGCTGGCGTCCTTGGCCTCGATGGACTCGAAGGGCTGGAAGAACGGAGCATAGGTAGCGGAAGCGGCGCAAGCGGTGTAGGAGGCAACGACATCGTCAGCGGTGACCTCGGTGCCATCGGAGAACTTGGCGCCCTTGCGGATGGTGACCTCGAAAGTGGTGTCGTCCACAGACTTGGGATCGTCGGTGGCGAGCTCGTTGAAGGTGCTGTAGTCGTGGTAATCGATGCCGTAGAGGCCCTCGACGACGTGCCAGTTAGCACCCAGGCCCACAGCGGAGCCGGTGCTGGCGGGATCGAAGCTGGACGGAGCGTAAGCGGAACCAGCGGTGATCACGCCGCCGCCACGGTTGGCGGAATCGGTGGAGCCGGAAGCGGAACCCTCGTCGCTAGAGCTGCCACCGCAGCCAGTGAGACCAAGGCCGGCGACAGCAGCGACGCTGCCGGTGAGGCCGAGGAACGAACGCCTGGACATACCCTTGTTGATGATGGCCATGTCTTCTCCTATCAATAGAGAATCTTACTCGGGAGCACCTAGACGTGCCCCCGCGCAACTTGCGGACGATATATACCTTACCTACCGACGAACCCAACTGAGGTGCCGCGCTCGGCGACCGATACATACATACGCTTGAACGGTATTTACTACCGTTCACCGAATTCATTGACAAATGATTCGCCAGACAGTATGTATCGGCGAGGTGAGATATCAGTCTTCGTCAACCCGCAGGATAGCAGGGTTTTCGCTTGGGTTAGTCAAACGTTTTAGCGTTAATAAAACCCGAAACCAGCAGGCAATCATGGCGAAATAAATGGTTGAAAATCGCGCAATCATGTATATCAGTTGTTTAGGCTCGTGTTTAGCTATCGGAATGGCCAGCCGCCGCCTCGGCGCGCTCGGCATTCCATGCAACGAGCGCCTCGTGGACCGCCTTGGCAACATCGGCAGGTATGCCGCGAACTTCCGCGATCTCTTGCTCGCTCGCCGCGCGCAAACGCTTCATCGAGCCAAAATGGCGCATAAGGGCACGTTTTCTGGTGGGTCCCACGCCTGGAACGTCATCGAGTACCGAAACCGTCATGGCTTTATCGCGCAACTCACGGTGGAACGTGATGGCAAATCGGTGGGACTCATCGCGTACCTGTTTAATTAGATAGAGCGAAGCAGACCCGGTCGGCAGCACGACAGGAGTCTCGTCCCAAGGCACAAAAACTTCCTCGTCGGCCTTCGCCAAGCCACAAACTGGTATATCGAGCCCAAGAGCCTCAAGTTGCTTGATCGCAGCGGT
This sequence comes from uncultured Collinsella sp., assembly GCA_900551305.1. Classification (GTDB taxonomy): domain Bacteria; phylum Actinomycetota; class Coriobacteriia; order Coriobacteriales; family Coriobacteriaceae; genus Collinsella. The sequence continues at coordinate 4,899 of URVK01000060.1, read as the reverse complement.
CAATTGCGGCTTACCGCCATCGACAACGAGCAAATCGGGGCGCGAGCCAAAGCGCTCGTCGGCCATGCGCTCGGGAGCATAGCGTCGTCCCAAAACCTCGGACATCGACACGAAGTCGTTTGCCTCGTCCAATTCGGCCTGAATTTTAAAACGACGGTACTGGCTCTTGTCGGCGCGCCCGTTGGTAAACACCACCATCGAGGCGACCGTAAAGGTGCCATGCAGTGTAGAGATATCGAAGCACTCGATACGCAACGGCGGCGATGGCAGCGCCAACGCACTTTCGAGCTCCAGGAGCGCTTGATTGGTGCGGTCGTCAGCGTACCCCGTTCGCATCATGTAGCGCATGAGGGCATGGCGCGCATTTTTGGATGCCATATCGAGCAGACGGTGCTTTTCGCCACGCTGCGGCCTATGGAGATGGCAGGAACGCTCACGCTTGCCCGCAAGCCACTCCCCCAGCGCCTCCGCATCCTCAAGCTCGACGGAAAGGTTGACCTCAGCTGGAATATCAGCCGTCTCGTCGTAATAGCGCTTAAGAAAGCCCGACTGGAGCTCTTCCTCGTCAACATCAAGACCCTTGTCGAGAATGAACTCGCAGGTGCGAACTGTTCGGCCCTCGCGAACGACGAAGACGCAAGCGGCGGAGATGGTCTCCTCGCGATAGAACCCGATGACATCGATATCGACACTGGAGGGAAAAACGACTTGCTGACGATCGTCCAGACCCCTGATGACCTCCAAACGACGTTTGACGCGTGCCGCGCGCTCAAAGTCGAGCGCCTCGGCGGCATCCGTCATCTCGGAGGTCAGCTCATCGACGACATCCTTGCGATGGCCCGACAAAAAGCGCTCGACACGCTTGACGTTCTTGGCATAGTCTGCCGGGGAAATCGCGCCGACACACGCACCCGGGCCGCGCCCGACATGGTAGTCAAAGCAGGGACGCCCGTTTTGTGCGCAAATCATATTGACGATGTCTTCCTCGCCCTTGTGGGACTCGATGGTACGGCGACAACGACGCCACTCCGCACAGGATGCAGAGCAGATGGGGATAACCTTGCGCAGCGTATCTATCGTCTCACGTGCCGCACGGCTATCGGTATAGGGTCCAAAATAGCGCGTTCCCGGCTTATGACGCTCACGCGTGTATTTGATCGCGGGATACAGGTCGCCCTTTGTAATGGCGATAAAGGGGTAGCTCTTGTCATCCTTGAGGTCGACGTTAAAGTACGGATGGTACTGGCCGATCAGGTTGCGCTCGAGTACAAGCGCCTCATGCTCGGTTTCGACAACGATGTAGTCAAAGCTCGCCACCAGCTGCATCATCAGCGGGATCTTTTGACGCTCATCCTGCAGTGTCACGTATTGACGCATGCGGGCGCGCAGGTTTTTCGCCTTGCCCACGTAGATGACATCGCCCTTGGCATCCTTCCAAAGGTAGCATCCGGGCTGTGTGGGAACGCGCGAAACCTGCTCGGCAAGCGTTGGTATGTTGTCGTGACCGGCCACGCGCACCTACTTGCGACGAAGCAGCGCCGAGACCTCGGGCATCTTAAGGACGACGGCAAGGCCAAAGGTAACAACAAGCGAGGCGACACCCGCAACGCAAACGTAGCCAAGAGTAATCAGAATCGAGCCGCCAAGTGCCCCGACAAAGTGTTCAAGCGCCCACATGACGCCGGCGCCTGCGGCAGCACCTAGGCCACCGAGCAAAAGGCCAAAGAAACCGCCATGTAGGATAGATTTGACCTGAAGGCCACGCAGGCGACGACGCAGCCACCACAGCGAACAGCCGACCAAGATCACGTAGTCGACGACATACGAAAGCGCGATTGCCGGCATACCGAAGCCCAGCACAACGCCAAACAGCAGAACCGAGCCGGCCTGGCCGATGGCGGAATACAGGCAATAGCGGCTATAGGGCTTCATGTCGAGCAAGGCAGAGAAGCTCTTCTGCATCAACACGACCACGCCGTAGAGCGGCAGCGAGAGCGCCAGGTAGACAAGGTACTCGGACACCAGAGCCACGCCGGATTCATCGAACTTGCCAGCACAGTAGATCATATTGAGCGGACGTGCGAAGACAATCAGGTACAGTGCGAACGGAATCAGGAAGAACAGCATCTGGGCGACGCCACGCGAAATGCCCGTGCGAACGCTGTCGTAATCCTTCTCCTGTGCGTCATGAGAGAGCTCGGTATAGAGCGCCGTCGAAAGCGAGGCGGCAATCAGCGCGTAGGGCAGCGTGTACCACAGGCGCGCATAGGCGATGACGGAAGGACCCGTCTCGGGCTGGACCACCAGCGCGGCAGCGTTGGTGATAGAAGTCGAGACAAACATGCACACCGTGGCGAGCAGCGTCGGGATACCGAGCGCAATCGTCTGGCGCAGCGCGGGGTCCTTAAAGTCGATATGGATATGGGGATGCACGCCGTGCTTGCCAAGCGCGGGAATCTGACATGCCATCTGAACAAAGACACCGAGGGTCGTACCGGCCGCAATCAAGATGATGCCGGCACGTTCGCCAAACTGTGCGGACACGGGCGCAAAACCCATAAAGCTCGCAATGACGATCACATTGTTGAGGACCGGGGCAAACGTCGACCAGAAGTAGTCGCGGTGTGCGTTGAGAACGCCCGAGAACACCGAGCCCAAACCATAAAACAGAATCTGGATGGCAAAGAAACGGAACATGAACGCAGCGGTATCCATGCTGCCGCCGTCACCCGAAAGGAACGATTGCGTCCAGATAAAGCCCGGGGCGAACACGGTCCCCAGCAACGAAATGCCACCCAGCACCAAAAGCAGAATGCCGAGCAGGTTGCCCACGTACTCGTTCGAGGCCTCGCGACCCTGCTCACGCCTCACGCCCATGTACACGGGCAAAAACGCCGTCACGAGCATGCCGCCCATCACGAGTTCGTAGAGCATATTGGGCAGGTTGTTGGCGACCTGATAGGAGGACGAGAGTAGCGACATGCCGATAGCGGCCGCCATTGCCCACGTGCGGATAAAACCGGTGACGCGAGACACGATGGTCAGGATGGTCATAAGCCCGGCGGAACGACCAACCGTGGAGTAGTCCGACGAGCCCATGTCGTCAGTGTCATCTCGCGACGAAGAAGCTTCGGATGAGGGTGTCTGAGGCGCAGATTCTTTTGCAAAATGAGCTCCGCGCTTCAATTCTTCCTGCGGCATCGCTCAGTCCTCTCTCGTAATCGCGGCAACCGTCGCCCCGCAAAATGCAATTAAATCATCGGGTGCAAGCTCGAGCTGATAACCACGCTTGCCTCCCGAAATAAAAATGGTATCCCAAAGGACACATGTCTCATCAATGAGCGTCCGGTAGCGTTTTTTCATACCGACCGGGCTGCAGCCGCCGCGAACGTAGCCAGTCGCCGCAAGCAAATCCTTCACATGCATCATGGCCAAGGACTTCTCCCCCGCGGCGCGCGCGGCGGACTTTAGATCGAGCTCGTCGGCAACAGGGATACAGCACACGACATAGTCGTTGGACGGTGTCACGCAGACCAAAGTCTTAAATCCTTGACCGGGCTCCTCGCCAAGCTGCTCCGAAATCGCGACACCCAGGCCCACCGACTCATCACCATCGTCTTCGTACGTATGTAGAACATAGGAAATGCCGGCGCTTTCCAGCTCGCGCATCGCATTGGTTTTTGGCGTCTTTACAGCCTTTGCCATGACATATCCTTTCCCTCGCATTCGGACGCAAGGATTAAGTATATGTCCAATTCGGCTGCATACGTCACTTCGGCACAGCAAGCGCCATCGAATCACAAGGAGTCGATGGCGCCCATAAACTGAATCGCCTATTTATTGAGCATCAAGTTGAGCCTGACGCTCCCGGTCACGCCTGAGCAACGGCGCCAAAAACTTGCCCGTATAACTCTGCGGACAGTCCGCAACCTGCTCCGGTGTGCCCGAAACCACGACGGTTCCGCCGCCGTTACCGCCCTCGGGACCCATATCGATCAGGCGGTCGGCAACCTTGATGACATCAAGGTTGTGCTCAATCACCAGCACCGTGTTGCCCGCATCGACCAAACGCTGCAGCACATCGAGCAGCTGGCGGACGTCCTCAAAATGAAGACCGGTCGTCGGCTCGTCCAAAATATAGAACGTCTTGCCCGTCTGGCGTCGATGAAGCTCCTTGGCGAGCTTCACACGCTGCGCCTCGCCGCCCGAGAGCGTCGTGGCGGGCTGGCCCAGGCTCACGTAGCCTAAGCCTACATCGTACAGCGTCTGGAGCTTGCGCTTAATCTGCGGGATATTCCCAAAGAAGGCCAGCGCCTCGGTGACGCTCATGTCGAGCACGTCCGAGATGGTCTTGCCACGGTAGGTGACCTCGAGTGTCTCGCGGTTGTAGCGTTTACCGCCGCAAACTTCGCAGGGAACGTAGATATCGGGAAGGAAGTGCATCTCGATCTTAATCTGCCCATCGCCCTTGCACGCCTCACAGCGCCCGCCACTCACATTAAAGGAGAAACGACCCGGCGAGTAGCCGCGCGCCTTCGACTCCGGCGTACTCGCAAACAGCGCGCGAAGATCATCCCACAGGCCGATATAGGTAGCAGGGTTGGAACGCGGCGTGCGGCCAATCGGCGACTGGTCGATATCGATAACCTTATCGATGCACTCGATGCCCTCGATTTTCTTATATGGACCCACAGGGCGCGTCGAACGGTGAATGGCATTCGTAAGGGCAGGCGCAATGGTATCGGTAACCAGGGAGCTCTTGCCCGATCCCGACACGCCGGTAACAACCGTAAGCGTACCAAACTCGATCTTGGCAGTAACGTTTTTGAGGTTGTTGGCTCGAGCGCCCGTAATTTTAAGGCAGCCGCGACCGGGCTTGCGCCGGTCATGTCTTCATCA
>URVK01000059.1 GCA_900551305.1 uncultured Collinsella sp. | reverse complement strand
GACGACCATGGTGCGCATGGCCTTCTTCTCGAGCTTCTTGAGCGCCACGGGGATCTCGCGCTCCCAAGCGGCCTGCTCCTCCTCGGTGAACTCGGCGCGGATGGACTCCTTCAGAGCCTCGACCTTACCGATACGAGAGAGTTTGTCGGCGTCACGAAGGGCGGCTGCCATCTCGTCGTAGTGGGCGAAGATGCGCTCCTGGACCTCCTCGACGGGCTGGTCGAGCGGGTACTCCTTCTTGACGATGGGGCCGTTGACCTGCTCCCACTCGGCGACAAACTCGTCCTGAGCCTGGCAGAAAGCGGCAAGGGCCTCCTGGCCAAACTTCATGGCGGCGAGCATGTCGTCCTCGGAGATCTCCTCGGCGCCGGCCTCGACCATCGAGATGAAGTCGGCGGATCCGCCCAGCTCCAAGTCCAGATCGGAGTTCTCGCGCTCCTCATAGGTGGGGTTGACGATAAACTCGCCGGTCTCCACGTTGCGGCCGATGCGCACGCAGGCAAGCGGGCCCTCGAAGGGCACGCCGCCGAGCGTCATGGCCAGGGATGCACCCATGACGTTGATGACATCGAAGGGGTTGACCTGGTCGGCGACGAGCGAGGTGGCGACGATGTGCACCTCGTTGCGGAAGCCATCCGGGAAGCTCGGGCGAATCGGGCGATCGATCATGCGGGCCGTGAGCGTGGCCTTCTCGCTGGGACGGCCCTCACGCTTGAGGTAGCCACCCGGGATGCGGCCAGCTGCGTACATCTTCTCGTTGAAGTCGACGGTCAGCGGGAAGAAGTCGTAGTTCTTGCGCTCCTTGGAGACGACCACGGTGTCGAGCATCGTGGTGTCGCCCTGCTTGACCAGGCACGCGCCGGTAGCCTGCTTGGCAAGCTCGCCGGACTCAAAGGTGTAGGTCTTGCCGTACAGCTCAAAGGTCTTGGATACGAGTGTCATTGTTCTCCTTTACCCCACAGGCCCCTTGCCTGCGGGCTTCTCATGTGACGCGGGCCCCCTGCCCCCGCCACGCTTCAGAGCGTGATTGTTCACGCCCTTACACAAAAAGAGCGCCCCGCTGCGCAGGACGCTCTTAGCATGTACAAATCCTACTGGATGTTGTCGCGGATGCCCAGAGCCTTGATGAGCTCACGGTACTCGACGATGTCGTTCTTCTTGATGTAGGAGAGAAGACGACGACGACGGCCGACGAGCATGAGCAGGCCACGACGGGTGTGGAAGTCCTTCTGGTGGGACTTCATGTGCTCGGTCAGCTCCTTGATGCGCTCGGACAGAATGGCGACCTGAACCTTGGGGTTGCCGGTGTCGACCGGGGTGTTACCGAACTGGGCAGTCAGCTCCGCCTTGCGCTCTTTGGAAACAGTCATTGTTTCACCTTTCGTTTTACGTCGCCCACGGGCGACTCGATTCGCCTCGGACTGGGAAGCCGCCGGTGGAGCGAGCAACCAAGGTCGAGGTACCAACAGGTCGTTATGTTACCACAAGCAGCCCGCGCCTGCGCATCATCACCGACCCAACATGAATTCCATCGCACGGAGGCGCTGGTCGGTGTGCGTCGCCGCCCACACATGCGAAAGCCCGAGCAAGAACGCCGCCGTATGCGGGTCAATTTTCTCGGCCATGAGCGCATCGAAGGTCATGGACATGAGGGCGCGCAGCCACGCGACCTCACCGGCCGACACCAGCTCGGCACCCGGAACGCTCGACGCGCACGACCCGCACATGAGACCGCCCGCCTGGGGTGAAAAATACGACAGCATGGGGTCTCCGCACAGCACGCAGGCCGAAAAATCGGGTCGATAGCCAACGTGCGACAGCAGCTTAAAGACATATGCCGCCACAAGTAGGTCCATATGCGCCGTGTCAAGCCCGCTGCCCACCAGGGCAAGCGCTCGCTGCGTGATGGCAAAGGTAAACGGGTCCTCGGCGTCCTCGAACGAGCACACGCGCGCAACCTCGGCGATCGCGCTTGCGGCGCAGGTCGTCTCGTAATCGGGCGCAGCGCCGAGCGGCGCCTCCATAAGCTCGGCCTGGGAAACCACGTCGAGTGACCGTCCATGTGCGAGCAGCATATCGACCGTACAGAACAGCTCGCAGCGCGCAGCCAGGCGTCCGCCGGGTTTGCGGGCGCCCTTTGCCACGGCACGAACCTGCCGCCCCCGCTCGTCAAGCATCGTCAAGATCAGGTCGGTCTCTTTGAGCTTCGTCTTGTCGAGGACGAGCACCTTGGTGCGATATGTCCGGGAGGCGCCGGGGAGCCTGCCATGCGCGCCGCGCGTCCTTAGTCCTCGGCGTTGTAGCCAAAGCGACGAATCTGGGCCTCGTCGTCGCGCCAGCCGGCCTTGACCTTCACGTCCAGCTCCAAAAAGACCTGCGTGCCAAAAATGCGCTCAAGATCGCGACGGGCGTCGATACCGATATGCTTAATCATCTCGCCGCCCTTGCCGATGATGATGCCCTTTTGGCCTTCGCGCTCGACGTAAATGGTGGCGTGCACGCGCAGCACCTTCTTGGTCTGCTCGAGCGCATCGCAGATCACGCCAACGGAGTGCGGGATCTCATAACGGGTGCGGCGCAAGACCTTCTCGCGCACAAACTCGGCAACGAGCGTCTCGTCGGAAGCGTCGGTACCCATATCCTCGGGGAACCAACGCGGACCCTCGGGCAAAAAGTGCGCAACGGTCTCGATGAAGGCATCGACGTTGAAGTTCTTGACGGACGACGTCACGATCTCGTCGTCATATTCCATGAGCTCGTTGGCGGCCTTAAGCTGCTCCATGACCTGTGCGGGGTCGGCCTCATCGGCCTTGGTGAGCACCAGGACCTTCTTGGAACGGGCATTCTTGACGCGCTCGGCAACCCAGGCGTCTCCCCTACCGATCGGTTTGGTGGCATCAATCAAAAACGCGACGACGTCGACATCGTTCAGTTCGAACAACGCGCTCTTGTTGAGCTCGGACCCCAAGCCGTCCTTGGGCTTGTGAATACCCGGGGTATCGACAAAGACCAGCTGGTAGCCGGGACGGTTGACGACGGCGCGCATGCGGCGGCGGGTCGTCTGGGCCACCGGCGAGGTGATGGCGACCTTTTTCCCATAGCAGGCGTTGAGCAGCGTGGACTTGCCGGCGTTGGGGCGGCCGACCAGCGCCACGAAGCCGCTGCGGAAACCGGGCTCAACGTCGCCAAAGCCCACGAGGCTATCGTCCTCGTCGCACAGGGCGTCGAGTTCCTCGTCGCTCATGCCCTCAAACGGGTCGAACTCCTCAACCTCCTCGCAATCCTCGGTCGCTTCGGCATCCACCGCATCCAGGGACTCGTCATCCAGTGTTTCATCGATAGGCTGCATGGTGTCGGACATGGAAATCCCTTTCTAAATAAAGCCGAGCGCATGGGCAAATATCAGCAAGCCCACAATCGCGGCGGTAATGGAAAGTACGTAAACGGAGGCGGCGGCGATATCCTTCGCGCGCTTTGCCAGCGGATGGAGTTCCTGGGTCGCCAGATCGACAATCGCCTCCATGGCGGTGTTGCACAGCTCACCGTGAATCACCAGGCCACAACAGATGATAATCGTGGCCCACTCGGCAATGTCGAGCCCCACGATGCAGCCGGCAATGACAGTGCACACGCCCACAACGAGCATGACCTTAATGTTGCGCTCGGTCTTAACGGCGGTGACGAAGCCCTCCATGGCGTAGGAGAACGACTTTAAGAAGGATGGATGGTCCTTGTTCGATCCGGGAATCATAGACGGCTCCTAGTCGTGGGCGTGGTTGGTGATGGGGCCGACGTGGACCAGCTTGGGGTCCTCGCCGCGCTCGAGCGCCAGATCGCGCAGGATGGCGTCCTCGCGGGCCTCCATGACCTCGGCCTCGTCGTCCTCAATATGGTCATACCCCAGCAGGTGCAGCATGCCATGCACGAGCATCAGACGGCACTCGTCGGCAGGGCTATTACCAAAGCCGGGGGCCTGGCGGGCAATGACCTGCGGGGCCAGGATGATATCGCCGAGCTCGAGCGTCTCGTCTGCGGGAATATCCTCGTCAAAGGCCGAGTCGCACTCAAACGAGAGGACATCGGTGGTGCGGTCGATACCGCGCCACTCGTGGTTGAGCTCGTGCATCTCGTCCTCATCGACATATGAAAGGGAAATCTCGACTTCACGCTCAACGCCCTCGGCGGCAAGCACGACCTCGCAGATGTGCTCTACCTCCTGCGCGTCGAGCAGCGTATCGAGCTCGGCATCGTTGCTGATCAATACACTCAACGGGACTCCTTTCAGTCGTGCACGCGTTTCTCGCGCACATCATCATAAGCATCGTATGCCTCGACGATACGCCCCACCAAGGCATGGCGCACCACGTCGGCGCGCTCCAGGTGAGAAAATGCGACATCGTCGACACGGCCTAAAATCTGCTCGACGTCGGCAAGACCGCCGCGACGACCCACCAGGTCGCGCTGACTAAGGTCGCCGGTAATCACAAACTTGGAGTTAAAGCCCAGGCGCGTCAGGAACATCTTCATCTGCTCGGGCGTGGTATTTTGGGCTTCGTCGAGCACCACGAAGGCATCGCTCAGCGTGCGGCCGCGCATGTAGGCAAGCGGGGCGATCTCGATCACGCCGCGCTCCATAAGCTCATCGGTGCGCTCGCGATCCATCATGTCAAAAAGGGCGTCGTAGAGCGGACGCATGTAAGGATCGATCTTTTCCTCGAGGGTACCGGGCAAAAAGCCCAGGTTCTCCCCCGCCTCGACAACCGGACGCGTCAAGATCAGACGGCCCACCTCGTGACGCTTGAGCGCGGCAACGGCGAGCGCCATGGCCAGATAGGTCTTACCGGTACCAGCGGGACCCAGGCCAAACGTGATGGTATGCGAGCGGATGGCATCCACATAGCGCTTTTGGCCGAGCGTCTTGGGGCGAATGGCACGACCGCGATACGAAAGCAGCACATCATCGCGAAGCGACGTAGCCTCGTGCTCACCGTCGCGCAAGACGGCCAGGCAGCGAGAGACATCGTCGGCAGACAGTGTGCGTCCGGCGGCCGCCTCGCGAAAAGCATGCTCGAAAAAACGCGCCACGAGCTCGACCTCGTCCGGGTCACCGCTCACGGCGATGCTGTCGCCACGGGCGACCACGTGGGCGCGAACCAAGCTCTCCAGCGCACGAAGGACACCGTCGCCGGCACCCAAAACGCGCGAGGGGTCAATACCTTCGGGAACGGTAAGTCTAATCTTCGAGGCTTCCATGGACCTCCCTGCGTGCATGGACCAAGCCGGAATCATCGACTCCGATGATAGCAACATCGAGCAGGCACGGGGCTGTGAGTCCACAGGTATCGTCAAGACGGGCATGATGGAACGAACCGAGCGTCAGGTTGTCGCCATACTCGAGCACGGCGCGCTCGACGGTGCCCACGCGTCGGCGAGCGTCGGAAATGGCGAGTTCCTGCGCCGCGGCTCGCATACGACGGCTGCGCTCGGTCATAACCTCGGGCGGCACCTGGTCGGACATGTCGGCGGCGAGGGTACCGGGACGCTTGCTGTAGCGGAACACGTGCATGCGCGAGAAGCCCACGCGACGGCACAGCGCCAGCGACTCCTCAAACTCCTCGTCCGTCTCGCCGGGAAAACCGACGACGACGTCGCACGAAAGAGACGCCTGGGGCAAGTTGGCGCGAATCATGCGCACCGTCTCCTCGAAGTCCTCGGCGCTATAGGGACGGCCCATGCGATGCAGTGTCCTTGTGCAGCCGGACTGCACGGGCAGGTGCAAAAACGGAGCGATGCGCTGCGGATAGCGCGCCATGACCTTAAGCAGGGACTCGGAGATATCCATGGGCTCGACCGAGGAAATGCGCACATGCGGAATGGACGTGCGCTCCATGATCGCCTCGAGCAGCTCATCGATCTCGACGTGTTCATCAGTCGCGCTCTTGCCATCGTAGGCGCCCAGGTTCACGCCCGTCAGCACTACCTCGGGCACGCCGGCCTCCTGGGCCTCGCGAACCTGCTCGAGTACGGACTCGACGGGCACGGAGCGCTCGGGGCCGCGGGCCTTCCATACAATGCAATAGGTGCAACGATGGTTGCAGCCGTCCTGGATCTTCACGCCCAGACGCGAGCGACCGAGCGCGTCGACCACCTCGCCGTCACTGCAGGCGGGAACGTCATCGGACTCAACGCCCAGCACCTCACAGACGCGTTCGGCGACATCGATCTTGGACGGCTCGGCGATCACGCGGTCCGAAAGCTCCAGCAGCTCCTCGGGGTGCAGATTGACTACGCATCCGGTCACGACCACATAGGGCTCGTTTGGATAAGCCAGCGCATGGCGAACGGCCTTACGGGTCTTGGCCTCGGCCTCGCCCGTAACGGCACAGGTGTTAATGACGATCAGCTCAGCATCCTGAGGCTCCACCATCGCAAAGCCCAGGCGCATTAGATCGGCAGTGATACGGTCGGACTCAACCCGGTTGACACGGCAGCCGAGGTTGACGACAGAGATATGAGGTGCGAGCACGCGGGCTCCTTAATCGAGGATGTCGTCGAGGGCACTCTTGATACGGTCGGTCACCGACTTCTTACCGGATGCGACGTCATCGCCCATCTCGTCGGCAAAGGCGCGAAGCAGCTCGCGCTGCTTATTGGAAAGGTTCGTGGGGACGACCACACGCAGCTGCACGATCAGACGACCGCGCGAACCGCCACCGCCGCCTGGGCTCGCCGCCCACACCGCCCCCCCGCCCCCCCCCCCCCCGCCGATACGCGGCATGCCGTAATTGTTGACGCTCACGGTGTCGCCGTACTGGGCGCCAGCGGGGACGCACACCTTGACGACCTCGTCAGGCATAATGCCCTCGACCTCAATCTCGCAACCGAGCGCGGCCTGCGCAATCGAGATATCGCTCACCAAGTACAGATCATCACCATTACGCTTAAAACGCTCGTGGTCGGTGACGCGCACGTTGACGATCAGGTCGCCCGAGGGCTCACCGCGAAGGCCCGCCTCGCCAAAGCCGCTCACGCGCAGCTGGCGACCGGTCGAAACACCGGCGGGAATATCGATGTCGATCTTTTCGTGCGAAGGCGTGCGGCCCTGACCGTCGCAGGTCTCGCAGGGATGGTCGATGACCGTGCCCTCGCCATGGCAGTCGGGACAAGGCGAAGAGGACTGAACCTGGCCCAGGAACGAGCGCTGGACCGTCGTGACATAGCCCGTGCCGTGGCAGCGGCTGCACTGCTTTTCCTGTGCACCCTCGGCCCTGCCGGTGCCGTTGCAATCCTCGCAGGGGGCAAGGCGGTCATAGCTGATCGTCTTTTTGCAACCGAGCGCCGCCTCCTCAAGGGTCACCGAAAGGGAGATGGCCATATCGCGGCCGCGACGACGCTCACGGCGATTTCGGGCGCCACCGCCGGCACCGCCGCCAAAGAACGACGAGAAGAGGTCGTCCATGCCCATGCCGCCAAAGATATCGTTAATGTCGACATAGCCGGAACCACCGGGGCCGTCCGCGGTGCCGTAACGGTCGTAGTTAGCACGCTTCTGATCGTCGGAAAGAACGGAATATGCCTCGTTGAGCTCCTTGAACTTGGCCTCGGCCTCGGGGTCGTCCGAAACGTCCGGGTGTACGGTACGGGCCTTCTTTAGAAACGCGCGCTTAATCGTCCGCGCGTCGGCATCCTTGTCGACGCCAAGTACCTCGTAGTAATCCCTATTTTCCGACACGACCGAATCCTTCCGACTTTCATTATTGTCACAGTGCGTCCTATACCCAAGCTGGGCCGGCCGCAAACAGAGGGTTTGATGTTATTGCATTGCGTAGGGCGAAAGCATGGCACGTTGCGAGCAGCTCGCAAACCAAACCGACACGAGCGCAAACATAAATCCGTTGGCGAAACCGTTGGCAAACTGCATCGCGCCGCGCTTCCACCACAGCAGGCTGCGGTGAAGTACCCCATCCGAGAGCACCATGAACAGGCCCATGGCAAACGGAATAAAACACATCACGGCAAAGGCCGAGAACACGCCCGATATGGCCGACAGCACCAAAAACGGCGCCACGATGCCCATCAGGTAAAAACCGGTACGGGCCTTGCCTTCCAGGCGCTCGGCCTCAACATGGGCGCGACCGACCAGATCGCCACCCGAGGCGCCGTTGGTCCCGGCGTGACCCATACCG
>URVK01000058.1 GCA_900551305.1 uncultured Collinsella sp. | reverse complement strand
TGATTCGCTCTTCGCTTTCCTCCACCCGCCCCTCTTCCCAGCCGCGGCCGGCAGGCTGCCAAAATGCACCGCGCTCCAGTCCCTCGGGCAAATAGCGCTGGTCGACCCAACCTTCGGGATAATCGTGCGGATACTTATACACACCGTATTCGTCGCTGCCCGGGCGATGACGGTCGCGCAGATAACTCGGCACCTCGCGCAGCCCACTTGAATGGATATCTGCCAGCGCCGCATCTATCGAAGCCTCGCAAGCGTTAGATTTAGGTGCCAAGCACACATAGAGCGCAGCCTGAGCCAGGTTAATGCGGCATTCGGGATAACCAATGACCTCGGCAGACTTAAACGCAGCATGTGCCACCAAGAGCGCCTGCGGATCGGCGTTGCCGACGTCCTCGGAAGCGTGGATCATAATACGCCGCGCAATAAACTTGGGATCCTCCCCAGCATCGATCATGCGTGCAAGCCAATAGATCGTGGCATCGGGGTCGCTGCCTCGCATGGACTTGATGAACGCACTGATAATGTCGTAGTGCATGTCGCCGTTTTTGTCATACGAAAAGCCACGACGAGGGTTGGCAATCTTAACATCATCCACGGTGATGGGATAGCGCTCCCCCGCCGCCGGCGCTGGCGTTCCCTCGGTATCGGGACGCGTGACGGCAATCTCGCTCGCAAGCTCAAGCGTCGTGAGCGCCGAACGCGCATCGCCCGCGGCCAGCGTGCAGATGGACTTAACCGTATCCTCATCGGCAGAGAACTTACCGCTCAGACCCTGCGGCGCCTCGAGCGCACGCTCGATGAGCGTCGCGATATCCTCGTCCTTTAAGTGCTCGAGCTCCACCACGCGACCACGCGAGAGCAACGCCGAGTTGACCTCGAAGTACGGGTTCTCCGTCGTGGCGCCAATCATAATGACGGTACGGTTCTCAACCGCATGCAGCAATGCATCCTGCTGTGACTTCGAAAAGCGATGAATCTCGTCGATAAACAGGATGGTGCGACGGTCGTACGTATTCAGACGCGTCTTTGCCTCGTCGATCACGCGACGCAGGTCCTTCACGGTACCCGTCACGGCGCTGACCTCGACAAACTCGCTCTTGGTATGGTTGGCGATGATATGCGCCAGCGTCGTCTTGCCCGTACCGGCCGGCCCATACAGAATCACGCTCGATAGCACATCATGCTCGATGGCCGCACGCAGCCACGAGCCCTTACCGACGGCCTTTTGCTGACCCACGTACTCGTCGAGCGAATTGGGGCGCATGCGCACCGCGAGCGGCGCATTTTTAAAGGAACGCTCGCGCGTCGAGGCAGAAAATAGGTCGTCCATAGCCATCCCGTGCATCAATCAAAAACGTTTTCCACTAACAGTATACCGAAATGATACGAACTACCGTTCGTTAATATAGGTACGATGGGGAAACTCCAGACCAGGAAATAGCTTGCTCGTCAGCTCGCAGAAATAGCCGTCCGTCATGCTCGCGATGTAATCCACCACCGCTTGATCCTTGTCGTCCTGCCAGGTATAGGTGCGATCGTAGTAGGAAAGCTGCTGCTCAATGCGCGAAATATGATGCTTAAAGATGTAAGAGGACTCGTCGCCTTCGTTTATATCCTGCAGGCAACGGTCGTAGAGCTTTTCGAACGCCTCGCGCAGTTCCGCTTCGGAGTCGCCTTCGATGCCGCCCTTGCTATAGATCTTCTCGTAGTTCTCGCGCTTGGCTCGGCGGATCTCCTCAAACAGGTCCTCGCTCATCTCGATGCGCGGCTTGCCATAGCTGTACTCAACGATATCGATGGAGGCATGCGTGAGGATCCAGCTGTTGTAGGCACCGCCACGGCCATCGTCAAACGCGTCGGGCGACAGCAGGCCCGCCGCAATGGCGTCTTGGCGATCGCGTCCAACATAGGCAAGGATATCCGAGATGCGGACCACGCAGCCCTCGAGCGTCATGGGACGTAGGTGCTCAATTGCGCCATATCCCTTGGCAATGCAGTCCTCAACCGTCTGATCGAATTGTTCAAAGGAACCCATGTCCGAGAGCTCAAACACGCGTTGCTCGTACTCGCCGTTATGGCACAAGACGCCGTCGAGCGTCTGGAGCGACACGTTGCGGCCGTACAGCACGTCGAGCACGCGGACCGACTGCACGTTATGGAAAAAGAAGCGGCCGGTACGCTCGTGATAGATATCGTTGAGGAATCGCTCGCCCGCATGGCCAAAAGGCGTGTGTCCCAAGTCATGGCCCAGGCCAATCGCCTCGATCAGATCGCAGTTGAGCCCCAAGGCACGACCGATATCGCGCGCAATGCGCGAAACAAGCTGCACGTGCAAACCGCGGCGCGACAGATCATCATTACTACGGAAGCTAAAGACCTGCGTTTTGCCTGCATAACGCGTGTACGCCGGAAGATGAAGAATCTTTTCGGTATCACGCATAAACGCCGGACGCATAAGCGTGCCTTTGTCGGCAGCGCGATCAATACGACGAATGACCTGGTCGTCGTTGCAACGATACGGATTGACGGCACCCGAAGCGCGATCGGCGGAAATGCGCTCGACGAGTTCGGGCGACAACGCCGCGGGAATGCGGTCCATGCGCGCCTTAATGACGGCCGTTTCTTGATTAGTTGCCATGGCATGCTCCTTAAGAAGGATGCGCAATCGGTTACAATGTGCAGCCCACGACCTCGATTATGGCAAAAATCGGCACCAAAAACGGGAGCAATGGCAGGGAGCGCGATTTTGTGAAGAGACAGGAGAGGGCCAGGGCCAGGAGCGAGACGGCAAATGCCACGATGCCGCCCAGAGGGTCGAGCGTGCAAAGCGCGAAGAGCGCCTTGACGTCCCCCATGCCAATGCCGGGGGCGTGGCGAACACGACGCCAGAGTGACTCAGTAAGCACAAGGGCAAGGTAGACGATGACCGCAAGACCGGCATGGTCAAGCGCCGTATTAACACCTCTGTCGAGCCAAACGCCTGCTAACGCCGCCACGGCACAAGCGCCGGCAAGCTCATTGGGAAACCGCCGCTCACGGACATCAACCACCGCGCCGGCAAAGATACAAATCCAAAATGGGATGTAGGACATCGTGCACCTCCATGGACAGCTACTCAAACGCAAAAACCACCACAAAGGTGCCTGTCCCCTTTGTGGTGGTTTTGGTGGTGGTTATTTGGCGCCTTGCATGACCTCGTCGAGGGTAACGTTGACGGCGTGCTGCGTCGGGACCCAGTCGACCTTTAGGAACAGGGCCGCCACCGTGATGGGGATATAGCTGAACATAAAGATCGGGAAGGTAAACAGGTTGGTCACCAAACGCCACTTTTGCGCACAGTGAATATGCTTGTACTCAAAGATGGTCGTGAGCAGTGCCAGGATAAAGAAGGTCTGGTACATCATCGCGAAGGTCATGATGAGCGAAGCGGCACAAGCTTGCATCTCGACCTCGGTGGCCAAGAAGCCGTGCGAAAGCCCGCCCACGATGAGGAAGGTCGCGTTGGCGAGCATGGAGATCAGGGACAGCAGCATGCCCGGAGCGATGGTCATAAACATGTCGTAGGCAGCAAAGCGATGATAGCGGAACGTCGACTTGACCAGGTGCTTACCGTAGGTAAAGAACACCTGGTAGAAGCCCTTGGTCCAACGCATGCGCTGTTTCCAGGACGCCTTAAACGTCACGGGCTGTTCGTCAAAGAACTCCGCCGGCGCATAGCCAATGCGAATGCCGTGAATGGCGCAGAACGTGGTGAACTGGATATCCTCGGTCAGCGTATGGAACTGCCAACCGTGCATGCCCTCGATCACGCTGGCGGAGATGAGGTAGCCCGAACCCGAGACGGCGCAAGACGTCTTGCAGATGTTACGCGCGTTGTTGAGAAAGCGCGCCTCGCGCAGATACCAGGTGGCATTAGCTGCCGAGATCCACGAGCTGCCGAAGTTCTTGGAATTGCGATAGCTCGTGACCACATGGAAGCCCTGGTCAAAGGCATCGTTCATCTTAGACACGTAATCGCGGGAGATAACGTTGTCGGCATCGAAGATAAAGTAACCCTCAAACGTGTCGGGATACTCGTTGAGAATGCGATCGAAACCAAAGTCCATGACCCAGCTCTTGCCCTTGCGGGCCAGGTCATTGCGCTCGTAAACAATGGCACCGGCCTCGCGTGCGAGCCGCGCGGTGTTGTCGGTGCAGGCGTCGGCAACGACAAAGACCTCGATGAGCTCGGACGGATAGTCCTGATCCTTAATGGAGCGTACGAGATTGGCAATTACTGCTTCCTCGTTATGTGCCGCAATAAAGAAGGCGTACCGGTGGAGTTTTTTGGCCTTGGGAGGCGCGACCTCGCCCCGAAGAGCGCCGATGACAAAGAAGACCACCTGGTACAGAAAGCAGACCGTGAGCAGCGTGACGACAATCTGGTTGAAGATCACGATGGGTGTGTTGGTTTGTAAAAAGGTGAGCATGCAGGCTCCCAGGAACGCGTTACGTAAACAACCGTATATCTTACCGCAGGCTTACCGAGTTCAAGAAACCACCTAATACTGGCTAGGCTTCGAGCAGACCGAGCTGCGGAACGATTTCGTCACCGGCGGCAGTGCGGCCGAGCGAACGCGGGGCCAGGTCATCCAGAACCGCGGCAAGGTCCCACGGCAGCTCGTCACGGCACTCAATGCGCTCCCCCGTCACGGGATGGTCAAACGCCACGCGCCAAGAATGCAGGAATTGCCTGGTCAAACCCTGATCGGCGCGTGCATCGCACTTGCCGTAGAGTGGATCGCCCACGCACGCGTGGTTGATATGGCGCATATGCACGCGAATCTGATGTGTGCGGCCCGTAAACAGGTGGCACTCGACGAGCGTATAGCCGTCGTCAAAACGTGTGGAATCAAAGCGCTCGAGAACCTTAAAGGTCGTAATGGCCTGGCGTGCGAAAGGATCGTCCGAAACCGCCATCTTGACACGGTCACGCGTAGAACGGGCAATGCCGGTGTTGATGGTGCCCTCATCCATAGCGATATGACCGTGAACGAGCGTGATATAACGACGATCGAGCGTACGCGTGCGGATGAGATTTTGGAGCGCGCGCTGGGTGTCGTCGTCCTTTGCCGCAAGCATGAGACCCGAGGTATCGCGATCCAAACGATGCACGATACCGGGGCGGTCCTCGCCCTGCACGGTGCCCAGATGGTCGATACCGCAGTGATAGACCAGGGCATTCGCGAGCGTACCGCTCTCATGACCATGCGCGGGATGGCACACCAGGCCGCGCTGCTTGGAGAGCACAATGAGATAATCGTCCTCATAGCGAATGTCGAGCGGGATGGCCTCGGGAATCACATCGGTGGGATCGTGCGGCTCGGGCAAATCGACCGAAATACGATCGCCGGCTCGCACGGCGTACTTTTTGGACAGGCAGGTCTCGCCATTGACACATACGGCACCGCCCTCAATCAGATGCGCGCAGGCAGAACGTGTAGGGCAGCCGTCATTGGCGCCCAGATAAGCGTCAAGACGCTGACCGGCGGCATCGTCGGCAACAAGAATATGGATGTCGGCCATTAGCGCTCGTTCCTTTCGCGAATCTTGCGGGCACGCTCCCCGCGTTGCTGGGCCTTGCGCTTAGCGCGGGCCTCGTCACGGGCGTTAAGCTCGGCGGTCGCATCGACCTCACGGGACGCAGGGCTCAAGAACATGTAGCCGAAGAGGGCGAGCACGACGCCCAAGGTAATGCCGATATCGGCCACATTGAAGACGGGGAAGTCGATGAAGGTGGTGGCAATAAAATCGGTCACGAAGCCAAAGGCCAAACGATCGATAGCGTTGCCGATGGCACCGCCCGCAACCATCGCCATGCCCACAACCTCAAGATGGGCGAGCTGGGGTGCACGAACGAGGTACACGGCAATAGCGATAATGACCGCCAACGCCAGCACGGCAAACGCGATGCCATGCCCCTCGCCCATGCTAAAGGCAGCACCGATATTGCGAACAAACATAAAGTCGATGACACCGGGGATAACGGTCACATGCAAAGCGTCGCCCACGGCACGAACCGCAAGCTTGGCCAGCTGGTCAACAAGCAGCACAACCAGCGCCACCCCACCAGCAACACCCAACCGCCAACGCAAAGGCGGCGTCATATCCCCAGCACGACCCAAAGAAATCCCCAACCCTCAAGAACTCGAAATCCGTTTAACGCAATTAACCATCTTATATTGCCACACGCAGAGCGCACGACATATCCACCAACGCAAGCGAAATAACCAACTAAAAACGAAAGCGGCATTCCGAAAAACAGAATGCCGCTTGAATGTGACACAGGTAGTCATTAGGGACGTTCTTGTTTGACTAGTCGTTTAAGAACGTCCCCAACAACTAAACAATAGAAACGCGGCATTACCGTCACCAACAGCGAAAACGTCTCTAAGCGAGCAAGGTGACGTGAAAGAGGAGGGAAGCGTACTTTGGTACGCGACCGACGATTGAACGTCAGATTGCCGCTTAGGGGCGTTTGCAGCGTCGGTAGGTTTCGGCGTTCTACGAACGCCGAAACCTACAAAGCGTCGGCGCAGCGCTTACAGATATGCGCGTGGCCGTTGTACTCGCCGACGGTGGTGCGGTAGTTCCAGCAACGATCGCAGCACTCGCCCTCGGCAGCCTCGATAGCAACGGAGAGCTCCTCGCCCTGGGTCAGCTCAACATCGGAGACGATGTAGAACTCGGCCAGGTCGACGGCCTTGTCGCCAGTCAGCAGCGCGTACATCTCGGCGGACCGCCTTGACGCGGACCTGCTGGCTCTTAGTGAAGGTGCCGGCGGAGCGGGCATCCTCAAGGGCCTTAGTCACGGCGCTACGGAGCTCGAGTGAAGCCTCGAGCACACCCTCAAACTCATTGGCCTCGTCAACCGTGATGGGCGACTTGTACCAATCGAGCAGCGCGGCGTACTTCTGGTGATCGACGCAGCCGGCGGGCGCATAGGCCATGGCCTCGTCGACCGTGTAGGACAGGATCGGCTGCAGGTCGCGCATGAGCATCGAGAAGAGCTCGGCCAGCACGGTCTGGGCGCTGCGGCGCTCGAGCGAGCCGGGCTTGTCGCAGTACAGACGATCCTTCAGGGCATCGAGGTACACGTTGGAAAGCTCGGTAACCACGAAGTCGTAGAGCGCACGGTAGGCGCGCGGGAACTCGTAGCTGGCGTAGGCATCGTCGACCTCGGCCTGGACCTGCGGCAGCAGGTCGGCAAAGGCGACGCCGTCGGTCTCGGGCTCAAACTGACCCTCGAGCTCGGAGAGCAGGAAGCGCAGCGTGTTGCGGAAACGACGGTAGGCATCGGACGTACGAGCAAGGATCTCGTGGTCGATAGACACGTCGGAGCTGGTATCGACCGAGGCGACCCACAGACGGATGATGTCGGCGCCCATCTCATCGCAGACCTTATTGGGGTCGATGACATTGCCGAGCGACTTGGACATCTTACGGCCCTGGCCGTCGAGGGTGAAGCCCTGCGAGACGACCGCCTTGTACGGAGCGTGGCCGTTGGCGCCCACCGAGGTGAGCAACGAGCTCTGGAACCAACCGCGGTGCTGGTCGGAGCCCTCGAGGTACACATCCGCCGGATACTCCAGCTCGGGGCGATACTCGCAGACGGCCTTCCAGGAGACGCCGGAGTCCCACCACACGTCGAGGATGTCCTTATCGGCCTTGAGGTGATGGCCACCGCACTTGGGGCAGACGCAGGCCTCGCCCAGGTAGCTCTCGGGAGCGTCGGTGAACCAGGCGTCAGAGCCTTTCTCGTGGAAGAGCTTGATGACGGCGTCGAGCGTAGCGTCGTTCATGACCTTCTCGCCGCAGTCGGCGCAGGTGTAGCTGGGGATAGGCACGCCCCAGTTGCGCTGACGGCTGATGCACCAGTCGGGACGCTGCTCGACCATGGCGCCGATGCGGTTGGCCGCGTGGGCCGGATACCACTTGACGTTCTCGCGGACCTCTTTGCCAGCCTGCTCGCGCAAACCGGTCTTGTCCATCGAGACAAACCACTGGTCGGTGGCACGGAAGAGCACCGGGTGCTTGCAGCGCCAGCAGTGCGGATAGCTGTGCGTGATCTTCTTCTCGAGAACCAGGGTGCCGCGCTCGCGCAGGAACTCGATGATATGCGGGTTGGCCTCATCGGTATCCATACCGCTGAAGGGGCCACCGGTGCCAAACTCCTCGCCGGTGTAGAACTTGCCGTCGTCATCGACCGGCATGCAGATGTCGGTGATGCCTTCCTTGAGGCAGGCGAAGTAGTCGTCGACGCCG
>URVK01000057.1 GCA_900551305.1 uncultured Collinsella sp. | reverse complement strand
CTTCAGTACGATATCCCCCCCCCCGAAAGTTTAGCCATCGCGCATCGGATCGGCCGGCTTGACCAGCTTGCCATCGGACGTAGCAACAAACTTAGTGTCGCAAGCAGACCCGCCGTTGGAATTAAAGGCAACCGTCCAAGACTCAACGGCCCCAAGCTTGAACAGCGTGCCCGAGTCATTGATGTAGTACAGGTTGCCAGATGCATCGGCAATGACCGGAGAGTCACAGTACTGGTAATGGCCAGCCGCATCATAAATCTGCGTCGCCTCCGCATCGCCGAGCGTATAGCGATACACCCCACCACCAGCAGAGTAGCTGACGTAGTCCTTGCTATCCGCGCTATTAACGGTGAAATACACATAGGTTTTGCCGCCCTGAACACTCACCAGCGGAGTAGCAGCAATACCGTTAAATCCGGCCGGTAGTTCTTTACCGTCAGCAGCGGTGACCATCGTGGTCTTACCGGTCTTCAGATTATAGAGAACCAGAGCAGATCCAGTAGCCGTCTGCCCACCGACAATCAAGTTGTCGCCAGACACCGCCGGGGCGCTCATGTTATTCGTAAGACCCAGGTCGACCGTCTTCTGCTCGCTCAGCACGCCCTTCGCCGAAAGCGAAATCACATGGAGCTTTCCGTCGTGCGTCATCTGATAGAAGGTCGAGCCATTGGACGGATCGGCGACGCAGTCAGCGTTCGCAAGGGCGCCGAGCTTCATGGTCGAAACGACATCACCCGTTGCCTTATCAATGCACTTAAGCGTACCTGCGCTCGTGGGGACGATGGCGTACTTATCCGTCAGGGCAGCGCCAGTCCAATAATAGCCCTCAGCTGCGTCGATGTTCTGCCAAGAGACTTCGCCTGTGACGATCTTGATGCGCGTAAAGGAACCGTTGACGTATTTCTTCCCGTCAGCCGTGCCTACATAGACGTACTCGCCGTCCGAAACGACGGTGCAGGAGCTCTGCGTCAAGTCCGTCAAACCAGGCGTCAGCCACTTGCAGATCAGCTTGTCTGCAGTAATCGCCTGGACCGCACCGCCGTTGAGCGGAACGATGATAAGGCCATTGGTATAGATCGGACGAGAGGTATAGCTCACCTTGGAGGCAAGCGGCGCAGAGGCAACCTTTTTGCCCGTGGACGAATCGATCTTAATGAGCTCGTTCTCGGTCGCGATGTACACAAAGCCGTTAGCAATGACAGGCTCGCTGCAGTTGGCATACTGCTGACCAGACTCGGCCTTCCAATCGAAGGCCCACTTAAGACCGGCGGCCTGCGCAGGCGTCTTGGCATCCGTTACGGTCGAACCGTTGCCACTGTTGCCGTAGCCGGCCCACTCGGCATCCCAATCAGGAGTCGTCGCGCTCGGATCCACGACAATCTTGTCGGGATCGGGCATGGGCGAATTATCGGTGGTATAGGCAAGCGTGACCTTATCGCCGCTCTTGAGCGTAATCTGATTGGCGCAGAGTAAGGAGGGCTCTCCGTTGATATACAGATGCCAATATTTATTGGTCGCAGCATCCCAACCATACGGCATGTGATCGAACGGCGAAGTAATGGAATTCAGGAACCAGTACTCACCACTCTGGGAGCCGTTGTACGCAACGCCCTTGGCCTTCAGAACTGCCTCAATAAGGTTCTGGGCCGCGGAGCCTTCGGGCAGAGAAACATTGCTTGCCGTGCCCCAACGCGTATTGTTCCCGTTGACATCGGGACCGATAACATCGGCGGATCCAAGCACCTGACCGGGGAGGGCATCGGCGTCAGCACCATACATAAAGGTGACGGCGTCACCCTCCTGGAGCTTGTAGGCACCGGCGCCAACGTCGGCGAACTTGCCATTTACGTAGAAGCGCCAATAGCTATTGGTCGCAGCATCATAGCCACAATAGGACTTACCATCGAAGGGCGAATAAATGCCGTTGAGGAACCAGCCCCAAGACGATTCGCCAGCATCGAGAGTAAGGCCGACCTGCTCAAGGAGATCCTTGGCAGTGGAGCCTGCCTTGAGACTCGTCTGACCCGTCGAAGCCCAAACCTGCTGCTTGCCGTCCTTGTCCTTACCGAGAACCTGAACAGAAGCATGGACAGAATCGGACGGCAACTGGTCGCCCCAGCCACCGTAGAACCACGTGACGGTATCGCCGGCATGGATGGTGACATTGTCCGCCGTATAGTCACTCGACTTGCCGTTGATGAACAGCTGCCAATAGGTCGAATAATCTTGGGGCGTACCCAGCTCAACACCGTTGTACTTAAGGCTCAGAATGAAGGAGCCCGCAGCAACGGCGTCAATGTCGTTCGCCTCGAGTGCGACCTTCGTAAGATCAAGCGCGCTCGAACCGGACGTCACCACATACTGCGCATTATCGACCCAAGTCTGAGTCTTGCCCTGGGCATCGCGACCAATGACGGTCACATTTGCGGCAACCTGGTCTTTAACGACAGGGGACGAGCTACCAGCCGTATAGGCAAACTCAATCTTCTGCCCCTGGGTGAGCTTGACGCTGCTCGCGCCAACCGAGGAAGACGCGCCGTCGACGAACAGCTGCCAGAAGGCATAAGTCGTCGGATCGTAGGCAAGCGTGCGACCATCGCTCGGGGATGCGATGCTTTCGAGGTAGAAACCGTATGCCGTGTTCGGATCGTAGTCTGCCTTGAAGCCCGTCTTCTCCTGCAGCTTAATGAAGGCATCCGCAGCCGTCGCGCCCTCGTCGAGCTTGAGCTGCGTAGGTGCCACCCAGGTCTGAGCCTTGCCGTCAGCATCGGTGCCGATAATCGAGAACGAGACCTCAACCTGCTTCTTGGCGACATCGCCGGTTTCTGTCGGGTTCTCTGTCTGAACGGCAGCCGCGGCGGCAGGTCCCGCTTGGCCAGCGGATGCCGTCGAAGACTGCTCGCTCGTGGCAGGGCTCTCCCCCGTCGCCGAGCCTTCGTCGCCAGTTGCTGCCTCTGTTATGGCTGCACTAGCTGCAGGCGCGCCCTCGGAATCCGAAACCTCGGCCTTGCCCTGGTCGGCAGCACCGTCCGCGGCCCCCGTGCCCTCACTCGGCGTCGCAGCCTGAGCCACAGCCTCGGCAATGCCCTCGGCGCCCTCGGCCCACAGCTGAGCCGGTGTGGTGCCAAAGGCCATCGCGAAGGCCAGGAATGCCACCAGGCCGCGCTTGGCTACGCCGCGCGCAATTGCGCCACGGCGATGCGAGACGCGCTGGCGCTCGTCCTCAAACATATCCATTTGTCTCCTACTGTCTGTACTTGGAGCGTTGCCTTGAGACTGCCCCACGTCATCGCGCATGTTGCGCTCGAGTTCCCCCATCGGGACCCCCTTCCCTCCAGAGCCCTATGCACACCGGCGGCAAAAGCCGCAGCCGCATGCAAGACGGGAGGCGATCCGACTTAACCTTAACGACTCGGGCACGTCGTCCGATCTGCGACGCGAGCATCCCGAGCCAAGAGGAATTACGGTTACTGGTACAGCCGGGGACTTGCACCCCGATTCTCCCAAATGCGCAGGATAACCGCGCATTCGTGCGTCTCCGCACCACCATCTAGGCCATCGATTATTACCGTCAAAATGGTATCACGCAAAAGGGCCTCGCACGCAGGCGAAGCCCAAGGTAAAAGCTATTGTTTGCGATAGGAAAATGCGGTGACGGCCGCAGCCTCTAGTGCTTGCCGCCGTGACTGTTGAGCCAGATATTGCGGCCCAGCATAAGCGCCAGCACCAGCGCGCTCACGTAGCCCATAAAGCCAATGACCGGGATACCAAACACAACCGGCTCGATGCGCGCGTAGTACACCACCGACGAACCGATAAACAGACCGGCGATCACAATTGCCATCGACATGCGGTCGATAATCCCACCTAGCTGTCGCAGCGCCTTATCGCTGCTCATGATCTGCGTGTTCACCTTAAGCTGGCCGCGTGTGAGCATACGCGAAGCCAGGCCCAGATACTCAGCCGCCTCGAGTGAGCCCTTCGCCGCGCGATAACTGCTCGCCGCAAAGTCGCGACTCATATCGCGCACGCGCGCATAGGTGCTCTTCTCGTTTTTGATGTGTGCCTGGATGATCTGGATCATGTTGACGTCGGGCATGTACTCGGTCAGCAGGCCCTCGAGCGTCACCATGCCGCGGGCGAACATCGTCACCACGCTCGGCAGCTCAACGTCATTTTTGCGCGCCAGGTTTAACAGCGAGGTCAAAAACTCGCCGATATCCAGATCCTTAAGATCGAGACCCGCAAAGTCGGCGACGATAAAGTCCAAGTCGGACAAAAAGGCCGAATGGTCGAGCTCGGCAGAATCGCCGCGCGTCACGGCAAAGCGCATGAGCGAGTCCTTGAGCTTGGGCACGTCACCCTCGGCCACGGCGAAAATCATGTCCTTGACGATACCGCGGTCGTGGCTCGACATGCGTCCGACCATGCCCAAGTCGATAAAGTAAACGATACCGTCTTTGAGGATGATGTTTCCCGCATGCGGGTCGGCATGGAAAAAGCCGTCGTCGAGCACCTGCGTCGAGTAGTCCTCGACAATCGCGGCACCGATCTTTTCCAAGTCATAGCCCTCGGCCACCAAGCGTTCAGGATCGGCGATCGAAATGCCGTCGACGTAGTCCATGACCACCACGTGCTCGGTGCACAGGTCCAGATAGGATTTGGGGCACGTCACGCCATGAACGCTCTTATGGAACTCGTAGAAGTCGTTGAGGTTTTTGGCCTCGGCCAAAAAGTTGGTCTCCTCGCGAAACGAGGTCCACAGCTCCTCGACCACGCCGTGCAGGTCAACGAATTGATCGGTGTTGACGAACTTGGAAACGATACGCACCACCGAGCGGATGATATCGATGTCCTGTGCCATAACCTGCTGCGCACCGGGGCGCTGCACCTTGACGGCCACGTCCTCGCCCGTCACCAGACGAGCGCGGTGCACCTGCGCGAGCGATGCGCTACCAAGCGGGTTGGGGTCGATCGCATCGAACATCTCCCCCAGGCGCAGGCCGTATTCTTCTTCCAGACAACTGAGTACGACCTCGTACGGCACAGGCTCCACGTCGGAGCGCAGACGACGCAGCTCGTCGCAAAAGCGTTGCGGCAGAATCTCGGACCGGTTGGCCAGAATCTGCCCCATCTTGACGAACATGGGGCCGAGTTCCTCGAGCAGGCGGCGCAAACGAACCGGCGTGAGGTTATCCCACACGCGGTACTTTTTGACCAGGCGAACAATCTGCCCGATGCGTTCGCGACGACCCGCCGGCGTGAGCTGGTATTCCTCGTCCGGCGCCATCGCGTCGGGCTCCTCGGGCACCATATCGACAGCGCGCGGCTTCTTGCGAGCGCCCGAGACGGCGGCGTCGACCTCATCGACAACCGCCGCCTCGTCACCCAGAGGATCTAGATTGTTGTAATCGGTGGTGGAATCTGCCATCTGCGCTGCTACTCGGCCTCTTCGGTATCCTTCGCATCGTCGGGCTCAACGGACTCAACGGGCACCGAGGTCACGTTGTCCTCGACCGAATCGACGATGTCGCGCACATGGGCCAAGAAGGCCGTGCGCTCGGGGGCGGTCATGACGCGGACACGGGCAAGGATAAGCTCGTCGAGCACGCGCTGGGCCGCGGTCTCGCCCTGCGTACCCAAGCGCTCGGTCAGATCGGAGATGGTACCGCCGGCCTGCTCGAACATATCGGACACACTGCGGGCGATATCGGGGGTGGCGGTGTCCTTGCGGACCTGCTCGCCTTTGGTGTTAAGGTCGTCGAGGACCTTCTTGCCGCCTTCGACAGCAACGGCGGGCGCGGCCAAACCCACGGTGAAGCAATGAGGCGGCAGCGCCAAAGCCGACGTTGATGGCGCCGTTAACAAGCTGATCGAGTTTCATAACCATGGTTGTCTCCAATCACAAACAACTGCATTGGCGTTCTTGTACCCAAGATTGAGTGAAAGCGACAAAGCGTTTTAGCGCTATTCGATCGACGGGAAATCCCTACCTCACGTTGTCGTTCATCGCGAAAGAGTTCTTCATGGCGCAGCTCGTGGTGTAGAGCACCTTGCCCAGTAGAGCATCGGTCTCTACGCGAACACGCTCGGCAAAGGCCTCATTGGCGCGTGCAAGCTCGGCAGGCACCTCGGCCTCGGGCAGAGCAGCTACGGCAGCATCGACGTCATGGATCTGCTTGTGGCCCATGCTACCGACCTTCTCCTGATAGTCCTCCACAGCGCGGCCGCACTCATGGAAACGGACGTCAGCCAGCGCGCCGATCAGGCGGTTGGCCCAGTAGAAGTTTTCGGACGTCACGCGAGCCTGCGTGTCGGCATAGTACTCGGGCATGGTCTCGACGTTGGCGTACAGCGGAACCAGCGCGTTAAACGAGTTGGAGCCAAACGCCATCCACTGCACGGCGCGATAGGCTGGCTGCGCATAGGGGCGCAGCTGCAACACGGCGAGCTGGCTGTTGCGGTTGATGCCGATGGGGCGATAGGCGCCACGCGCCGTAGCAGTCGTACTCCGTGCCCTGGTAGTGGCTCGAGAGTACGTACTTGATGTCCTCGATGGTCACCTTGCGCTCGGGCACGCGGCTCCAGGGGATATCGTCGCTCTCGGGCGTGTAGTCGGCGTCGGGGCCATCCCACACGTCGCTGGGGTTGAGGCAGCGCTGCATGTACCAGGCGCGCGGCGTGTTGTAGACGTGGTCGCTGTCGCTATGCGAGCCAAATGCCTCGCGCGGGTTAAAGACCGCAGCCGGGCCGTCGCCCTCAACGCCCAGCGTCAGGTCCAGATGCCACTCGGCCATCCAGGCGCGCAGGTCGGCCGAGCACATGTGGTCGGCCTGGGCGCCCTCGGCATCGTCCAGGTCAAAGCTGTCGATGCCCAGTTGGTTGGGCATGGTCACATAGGCGTCGTCGGGCACGCGCTTGGCGATCCAGTGGTGGCCGCCGATGGTCTCGAGCCACCAGATCTCGTCCACGTCGCCAAAGGCGATGCCGTTGTTCTCGTAGGTGCCGTAGCGCTCGAGCAGGTCGCCCAGGATACGAACGCCGTCGCGGGCGGACTTGGCGTAGGGCAGGACCAGGGTCACCATGTCCTCCTCGCCCAGGCCACCAGGCTGCGCCGGAACGTATCCGTCCTCGCCCTCGTTGCCCTTGGCGGGCACGTAGTCCACAAGCGGGTCGGCACCGCGGACGCGCTCGTTGGTGGTGAGCGTCTCGGTTGCGGACATGCCAACATTGAGCTCGTTGAAACCGGCCTCGGCCCAGATACCGTGGCCCGGGACAACATCGGGGACGCTCGTATAGCGCATGGGGTTATCGGGCAGCTCAACGGTCAGGTGGCTCAGGACGCTCGTGTAGACACGCGGCTGCTCGTCGGGATGCACTACGCGCATGCGCTTGGGCTCAAATACCCCGTTGGACGAGTCCTCGTTACGCGCGACCAGGGTCGACCCGTCGTAGCTTGCGTTTTTACCGACCAGAATCGTTGTGCACGGCATGCGCATCCTCCTTGAGCGAAAAAATCAAACGGCAACAGTGTATCGCTTCGGCGCAGAAAGGGCGAAACCACGGCCTCGGCAGCCGCCGTGGTCAAAAAATGCCAAATATGAGTACTGTCACAAATTTAGTGGCAGCAAATTGCACTGTTCCGGGCGCCGGGAATCCTCACCTGTCCAAAAACTGAGTCTAGTAATTCCCCATACGTCCAATAAAATTGGCTCTTTAACGATATTACTTATCGCTAAAGAGCCAAAATGATCTCAAACATATGTGACTAACTTGGCAACAGTACTCATATTTGGCATTTTTTGACCACGGGGTATCTAACCAACCCCCTAAACAGCCTCCAAACGCCTATTTTACCGCGCGCTCAGCCGCCTCGATCACGTGCTTGGCGAGAATTGCTGTCGTCACGGCGCCCACGCCACCCGGCACGGGGGTGATTGCGCCAACAACCGGCTCCGCGGCATCAAAATCGACGTCGCCGACCAGCTTGCCAGCGGCTTCGTCCCAATTAATGCCAACATCGATAATCGCCTGGTCCTCGCGGACCGCATCTGCGCCAATCGTGCGCGCGCGTCCAACGGCGGCAACCACAATGTCGGCAGCACAGCACTCGGCGGCAAGATCGCGCGTATGCGTATGGCACGTCGTCACGGTTGCGTTGCGCGCCGTAAGCATGGCGGCAACGGGGCGGCCAATTACCAGTGAGCGTCCGACCACGGCAACTTTGGCGCCGTCCAGCTCAACGCCGTAATGATCCAGCAAAGCAAGCACGGCTTCAGCTGTGCAGGGGGCAAAACCCTCGCCGCGCCCCGAAAGCGTGGTGAGCAGCGAAGCCGGCGTCATGGAGTCAACGTCCTTGGCGGGATCGAGCGTTGCGGCGACGG
>URVK01000056.1 GCA_900551305.1 uncultured Collinsella sp. | reverse complement strand
TGGCCAGCAGTGGCTCGCCAACGAAGGCATTACCTGCGCCTATAAAGAAATCGACACTGGCGGTGCCCTCTTTGACGCACTCGCAAACAACGAGGTCGATGCCATCATCATGAACGACACGACCTCGTCGCCCAGCGCCTCCCCCATGTTCTACATTGGTTCGAGCGACTACTATTTTGCCGTCCCCAAAAGCCGCCCCGACCTGATGGACGACATCAATGCCGCTATGTCGGCAATCGCCCGCGTCAACCCACGCTATAACGACGAAGTCAAATCTAGCTACTCGACCCAAAACAGCGGTTCATCATCGCTCAACGGCCCCGAATGTTCCTGGCTCAAAGCAAACAACAACGCCATCACGCTCGGCTACATTACGGGCAAACTCCCCTACTGCAACGAGGACGAAGACGGCGAAATGGAAGGCTCGCTCGCATCGCTTGCGACGACGCTGCACGATAAATTTGGCATTACGGTCAAAACCGTCGCCTTTGATAGCTACAAGATGATGTCAAAGGCCCTGTCAAAGGGAAGCATAGACGTTGCGCTGCCGGTATACCGAGATTACTGGTTTGCCGAGCAAACAGGCGTTGTGCAGTCGGTATCGTTGGGGACCATATCCCTCACCGCCATCCACACCGGCAGCAACCTGAACAAAGACCTTCAGAACATCGCCTGTACCAAATCATCGTTTGTCAACAAAAATGCACTTGAAAGTCTGTTCCCCACAGCAACCGTAACCGAATACCAATCCGACGATGAAGCGTTCGACGCCCTCAGGAAGGGAACGGCGCACTGCATCGTCGCTCCCAGTTCACGCGTAAAAACCATCGGTGACCGTTACGATCTCGAGGACTGCGAGACGACCGAGCTCCCTGACACCTGTGAGCTCTCGTGCTGGATTTCGCGCGGAAAACCCGAGCTGTTGGGAATCATCAACAAGGGCATCATCAATGCCGGAGAATCGCTCTCCGCAAGCAATTTCTCCTCCACGTCGTACACGGCCCAGGAATCCAACACGCTTCAATTCCTTTTTCGCAACCGCACCGCCATTGCAGCTACCCTCATCGGTATGTTGTCGGTCGGCATCGTCCTGCTCATCTGGGCGCTCGTGCGCGCTCGAACCGAGCGCGAAAAAGCCGATGCCGCCAACGCCGCTAAGACGGCATTCCTCACGCGCATGAGCCACGACATCCGTACGCCACTCAACGGCATCCTGGGTCTTATCGAAATTGAGGAATTGAAAGACGGCGACATGCAGGCCGCCCGCGAAAGCCGCGCCAAGGCGCGTGTTGCCGCCAATCACCTACTCTCGCTGATCAACGACATCCTCGAGATGGGCAAAATCGAAGACCGCAAGCTAACTCTGGAACATGCGCCTTTTAACCTCAAAGAGCTCTGTGACGATACGCTGGTGCTGTGCAAGCTCCGCGCATCCGATAACGGCATCACAATGCAGGACAATAGTCTGCCGTACGCCACGGGGCCATACATGGTCGGCAGTCCCACCCATATCCGACAGATCATAATCAACCTGTTAGACAACAGCATTAAGTACAACAAGCACGGCGGCTCCGTCACCTTTAGTTCAAAGACCAAGCCACTCGATGATGGGCGCGCGCTCTTTTGCTTTAGTGTTTCGGATACTGGCATTGGCATGGCTCCCGAGTTTTTAAAGCATATCTATGAACCGTTTGCCCAAGAAGGTGATGATGCGCGCAGCAAGTTCCAAGGAACCGGCATGGGCATGCCAATCGTCAAGTCGCTTATTGAACTGATGGGCGGTACGATTGAGATTTCGAGTGAGGTTGGCGTGGGGAGTACGTTCAACGTCCAGATTCCGCTCGATATCGACAAGAACCCCCAGGCGCGGGCGAATACGGTCGAGGGGGCGCTCGACTGCTCGCTCGCCGACATGAACGTACTGCTCGCCGAAGACAACGAATTGAATGCCGAGATTGCCCAGGCGCTGCTAGAATCCGAGGGCATCGTGGTCACCCGCGCCGCCAACGGCAACGAAGTCGTCGATCTGTACCTGTCGCATCCCGCCGGCAGCTTCGATGCGATCCTGATGGACATTATGATGCCGGACATGGACGGCTATGAGGCAACCCGCACGATTCGTCTGAGCGAGAAGGTCGATGCAGCCGATATCCCCATCATCGCGCTCACCGCCAACGCCTTTGCCGAGGACGCCAAGGCGGCACATGACGCCGGCATGAACGCCCATCTGTCCAAACCGCTCGACTTTAACAAGCTCAAAAACATACTCGCCCGCATCAAGAAAAACGGATCCATTTCGCTATAGTTTGTGCTCAACCACTACGCACGACCAGAAAGGAAGCCAACGATGTTTAGGCCCTTACGTCGAAAGAAACGCGCTATCACCGACGAGGAAGCGCGCAAACTGCTCGCCACCTGCAAGCGCGGCGTCTTTGCCGTCAACGGCGACGATGGCTACCCGTACGCCATTCCCGTCAACTACTTCTTTGACGCCGAGCACGACAAGATCTATTTCCATGGCGCCAAAGCCGGCCACAAGGTCGACGCACTCAAGCGCGATGACAAGGTCTGCTTTACCGTATACGGCAACGAGTGGTACCAGGACGGTGACTGGGCTCCCTACGTTATGAGCACCGTCGTCTTTGGCCGTTGTCGCCTGGCGAATGACACCCCCGCGTTTATCGAGGACAAAGTCCGCCAGCTCGCCCTTAAGTACTACCCTTCTGCCGAAGAAGTCGAAGAGGAAATCGCCAAGGACATCAAGGGCGTCCAGCTCTACGAGATTTCAATTGAGCATCTCTGCGGCAAGCAGATTCAAGAAAAGTAAGCCCCTCAGCAGGCCTCATCAATAACAATATGGCCCGGTTCCAACCCACCTTGGAACCGGGCCATATGCTTATGAAGCGTCGGCGGCGATGTGCGCTAGCGCCTCGACGAGCTCTTGCGAGCTCACGGGTTTACTCAGGTGCGCGTCCATGCCCGCCTCACGCGAAAGCCTGCGGTCGTCGGCAAAGGCGTTGGCGCTCACGGCGATAATCGGCGTGGTCGCGGCATCCTCGCGATCGAGTGCTCGAATTCGACGCGTGGCCTCAAGGCCATCGATACCGGGCATCATGATGTCCATCAACACCACGTCGCACTCGTGCGGTGCGCTCGCGGCAAACGCCTCGACGGCAGACTCACCATCCTTAGCATGCGTCACGACGGCACCGGCACGGCTGAGCGTAAACTGCGCGATCTCGGCGTTCAGATCGTTATCCTCTACGAGCAAAACGCGCAGGCCCTGGAGCGCATCGCCATCGCCCGCATCTACGCGAACTGCCTGAGGAATCTCGGAGCGGTCGCACTTCTCGAACGGTAGGCGGATGGTAAACGTCGTCCCCTGCCCCAAGACACTCGTAAAGTTCATGGTTCCGCCCATAAGCTCGACCAACTGTTTTGCGATAGGCGCGCCCAGGCCAGTTCCCGATGAAGCGCCTTCCACCTGTTGCTCCTCGCGACAAAACGGCTCGTAGAGGTGCTGTTGGAACTCCTCGCTCATACCAATACCGTTGTCGGCGATCGTGTATTCATAGACGGGGACGCCATCCGCTGGCTCCACCTCGCGGCACACCAGGCGAACATAGCCGCCCTGGCGGTTGTACTTGACGGCATTGCCGGCAATATTGAGCAACAAACGCTTGAGGTGCGTCACGCTCACCCGCGCATAGGGATGATTAAGCGTCTGCTGGTCGGAGATAATTGTCACCAGACGCTCCTCGGCCTGGCGCTCCAGAATATCGCGCACTTCACAGTTGAGGGCCACCAAATTTATGGGCACGAGGTTCAGGTCGACCTGCCCGCTCTCCAGGCGACTCATATCGAGCGCCTCGTTGGCAAGGTCGAGCAGCAGTCCCGATGCCGTCCAGATTTTTGAGCGGCACTCAGTCTGCTTTTGCAGATCGTCCGCATTGGCATCGCCAACCTCGACCATGCCGCGAATACCGTTGATGGGCGTGCGCAGATCGTGGCTCATGCGACGCAGAAACTCCGTCTTTGCCGAGTTGGCAGACGAGGCCTCACGCGCCGCCTTTGCCAGCTTGTCGCCATAGTCGCGCTCCTGCTGCAGCAAGTCCGTCAAACGTCGACGATCAGCGCGGCGACGCACCGTCACAACAACGGCTATAACACCGCCGTAGAGCACCAGCACGCCGGCGGCAACAGCCGCGGCGACCTCAAAGTAGCGCTGCGCCGAGGCATAGGTGTACACATAGAATTTGTGCGCTTTTCCAAATGTGCCCAAATACCACTCGCCGTCGGCGTTAACCAATCTGACCTTACCAGCCAGGCATCGATCCTTAATACCGTCGACAATAAAGACATCCGTCGCAGGCAGATCGAACACGCCCAATACGGTGGGTTCAACGGCATTGGTCGCAACGACCTTGCCGTCGCTTTCGATCACGATATTGCCGCTATCGATGGTTTCATAGCCATCAAGCAAGCTCTGCAGTTTGAGTGTATTGCTTGCAACCGCTTTCGCACTCTGATGCCTTACCGCGATAACGATGCCCTCGCCATCCTGCCGAGTCACGCAGCCAATGTCTGCGACCGAATCATCCGCAAGCGTGATGCGGGCGGTATAGGACTTAAGCGGATGAGTTGCCACCTCCAGCACGGGTGATTCTTTGAGATACGTAGCGAGCGACCCGTAGTCCACATCGCCCGTTGAGGACTCGGACACCAAATTGCCCGATGCGTCCGTCACGATCAGCGCGCTCACGTTGAACTGGTCGGCGTATTGCTCCAGCATGGCGTTATCCACTGAACCGTCGCGCTCCATATCGCGGGCAGCCTCTCCGGCGATCTCCATAACGCGAATCAGGTTTTTGGTCGTATAGGCGCTGTTGAATGCATCGTAGGAAAGGCTCTGCGTCGCCACGTAATCGACAACGTCGGCAAAGCGCTGCTCGGCTTGGGCCGTCGTGTAACCGTAGCTCATCATGCCGGCAACAACCGAGAGCGCTATCCCCAGCAGAGCGACAAGGAGCCATGCCCCTGCCGAACGATTGCCCCGCTCCTGAGCAGCGTGGTCGGGCGCATCGATCATGACAGGCCCTCCATATTCAAAAATGGCGAAGGGTCATCGAAGTACTTTGACACCAGGCGTTCCATGGTGCCATCGGCAAGCATTTCTTGATAGGCATGAGTGAGCTTGACGTCGATGCCACGCGTATCGTTGATATCGAAAGCGGTGCCCAAACCGACCTCTAGCAGCGGCTCATCCAAAATGCGATATGTCACACCATAGTCTTTTTCGTAGGTGAGGAACGAGGACTCATGCGCGGCGATAGCGTCGACCAGGCCCTCGACGAGCGCCGGGTTCAGGTACGAACCGTCCGAAAAGCTGTAGAGTTCCTTGATCTGCGGAACGTTTTCATTTATGCGATTGAGCAAAATGTCCTCGGGCTTGGTGGTGGACTGAACCGCCACGATCTTATCCTCAAGATCGGCAAGCGTGTAGATATCGCTCTGGGAATCGACCGCGACCACCTGGCGGCTCGCAAGGTACGGGCCGGCCCAACGATATTCGTTTTCGCGACCCGTCATACTAAAGCTGCCCATGACACAATCGAGTTCGCCGCTCGCCAGCAGCTCCTTCTTCTTTTCCCAGTCGATCAGCTGGTATTTTGGCTTGTAACCAATGCGAGCCAAAGCCTCGGTCAATATCTCGACATCCAGGCCAACGATATCGCCGTACTCGTCGGTATACACAAACGGTGGATAGAGGTCGCTTCCGACGTTGAGCGTCTTAAGGTCGTCGTCTTTGACTTGCGAGGCGTCCAGACCTTCTAATGCAGACGTCGAGGCTCCGTCATTCGACCCGGAGCAGCCAGCTATCGCTACGACAAAGACGCTCGCCACTGCAAGCGCAACAAACAACGAAATGGCAACCGAGCGACGGGATCTTTTCATCGAGCTCCATACGATCCTGTTTACAGACTTAAATGGTTAAAGATAATAGCAAACAAAACCACACGAGTGCCCAATTGTTACAGGCGCTTTACCGTGTGGGACCTTCCAGCCGACTTGGCAGAAGGCCCCGCATGCAGTGCTCACTTACCGTGCATTAAAAACGTAGCGGTCCAGGCGGTCGCACGCCTCCCTTACGCGCGAAAGCGGCAGCGCCAGATTCACGCGAATGTGGCAGGGTCCGTGGAACGGGCGGCCGTCCTGATACCCCACGCCCACGCGTGCCCCCTCATCGAGCAACCACTGAATATCGCGGCCATGCTCTCGGCACCACTCGGTGCAGTCCAGAAACACCATGTACGTGCCCTGCGGACGTGAATAGGACACGCCCTCAAAATGCTCGTCCACGTAATTGCAGAAGTACTCGATATTGCCGGCAAGCACCTGATTGAGCTCGTCCACCCACTCATAGCCCTGCGGCTGGTAGGCACCGATAAGCGCATGCATGGAGAGGACATTCATCTCGTTGTAGTGGGTCTTGTTGGACACGGCGCACACGCGGTCGCGCAGCGTCTCGTTATAGATGATGTGGTAGCTGCCGACCAGGCCCGCCAGGTTGAACGTCTTGCTGGGCGCGTAGAGGGCAACCGTGCGCATGCGGGCATCCTCGCTCACCGACTGCGTCGGGATGTGCTTGTGCCCCGGCAGGATGATATCGGACCAAATCTCGTCCGAGATCACTACGCAATCGTGCTGGCGATAGATGTCCATGGCGCGCTCGATCTCGTCGCGTTCCCATACGCGGCCGCAGGGATTGTGCGGCGAGCAGAACACCGCGGCATGGATGTGGTTTTGGGCGAGCTTGTGCTCCATGTCCTCAAAGTCCATACGCCACACGCCCTGGTCGTCGAGCTTAAGCGGGCTGTGGACAATGTGATAGCCCGCGGCCTCAATGGACTTGGTAAAGCCGATGTAGGTAGGGCTGTGGACCAGCACCGCATCGCCCGGCTGGACATACGCGCGCAGCGTCGACACGACGCCGCCCAGCACGCCGTTTTCGTAGCCGATATGTTCAGGGCTCAAACCTTCGACGCCATTGCGGCGGTTCTGCCATTCGATGATGCGGTCGAAGTACTCAGCGCGCGGGTTAAAGTAGCCAAACATGGGGTGTTGGGCACGCTGAATGATGTGTTCCTGGACCGTGGGCACCGTGGCAAAATTCATGTCGGCCACCCACATGGGGATGCGGTCGAAGCCCTCGTCGGGTGCGTTCGGGGCCATACCGGGGATCTCACCCCAAGAGTCAACAGCGATAGAGTCCATGCCGTGGCGGTCGATAAGCGAGCTAAAGTCGTATTTCATGCTGAGCTCCCGTACAAAGTGATTGTTTTGGTAGGCGTTATTGTCCACCAGCGTGGGCGGTTTTGGCGCGGGGTTTGGCGCTTAATTTGACGGGTGCGGACGAATGACTGGTTAGTCTCGTGCGTCGTTGACGGCGACTACGGTTAGCTGGGTTTCGTCGACCGTAAAAGATATGTCGAGCCCGGCGTAGGCCAGGTGATAGACGCGGTTTGGCTCGTGTTTGCTGCCCGCACGGCGCGGATCTTGGCGAAGGACTTCGACCAAGCCGGAGAGTTTTGCGGGCGGGGCCATATCCTGCAGCGCTTGCGGGAACTCGACGTCGAGCTCTTGCCATGGAGCATCCTCAATCCAGCCGCCCGTCGCATCCGGGTGACAGTCCGCGAACGGAATGTAGGGCTTAATGTCGTAGATGGGCGTGCCGTCGCGCAGATCGGCCCCCAGCACATGGATGATGGGGGCGTCGTCGGTAAGCTCGACGCGATCGAGCTTGACGCAGGTAAGCCCAATGGGATTAGGGCGAAACGGACTGCGCGTGGCAAACACGCCCACACGTTCGGCTCCACCCAGACGCGGCGGACGCACGGTTTTCGACCATTTTGCGTTGGCGCCGGACCTGTCCTGCGTTTTGGCATCGGCGGCTATGTCCTTAGCCGTGCCGCCGGGCGTACCGTTTTCGAAGCGCCACAGCAGCCATAGGTGAGAGAAGGAGTCCAGACCCTCAACCGCTGCATTGGAGGCAAATTCCGGCTCAAAAACGATGCGTCCCTGCAGATGGGGTGCCAAAAAGCTGTTGCGTGGAATGCCGAACTTCTGCGGCAGGTCGGTATGTATGTGTGCAATAGGTTCCATGCCGGTCATTGTACGGCATGGAGACGTGGGGCGTTGCGCGCAATTCTTCGCCGCGGTCTCCCGTCGTGCAACCAACGGTTGCTTGGAAGGGCGCCTGCCGCCGCGTATGCTTAAGCCATCAACCAGCAGAAAGGAGCCGCTATGGCCTTTGCAGAAAAGCTCATCGCTGTCCGTCGCGCCCATCACCTTACCCAAGAGCAGCTCGCCGCCAAACTCTTTGTCACGCGCCAAGCCGTCAGCCGTTGGGAGCGCGACGAGGTCACCCCGGGCATCGACATGATGAAGCTCATTG
>URVK01000055.1 GCA_900551305.1 uncultured Collinsella sp. | reverse complement strand
TGTTGTTCTCGCCCCCTTTACCGCCGAGGCCTCGCAGGGCGGCTACAACGGCTACGACTCCAACCGCACCACGACCTTCGTGGCCAATGTGTCCGCCAAGCCCACGAGCGTTGTCGCCAAGAACGGCGGATCCGCACTCAACGTGGTTGAGGTCGACTCGCAGGAGGCCTTTGACGCCGCGACCCCCGAGGCCGGCCAGGCGGTCTACTTCTACAGCGAGACCCCCAACCTCAACCACTACGGCAGCGATGCGGACGGCACCGAGGCCGAGCAGGGCGAGAGCTTCAACAACACCAAGATCACCACGAACCCCAAGGTCTACGTCAAGTTCGCGAAGACCGATGTTGCTGCAGCGGCGCAGACGCTTGAGCTGGGCGGTTTCGTGAACGCCGACGCCACGCTCACAGCCGATCGCCTCAACGAGAACCTCTCCGCACCCACGAACCTTGCTGCCCCCGAGGACGTCACGACCCCAACGAGCATCAAGCTCACCTGGGGAAAGGTCGATGGTGCTACCTCCTACGACCTTAAGGTCGACGGCACTGTGTTTGCCGTGGGTGATGCGGCCGAGTTCACGCACACCGACCTCGCCTACAATAGCAAGCACACCTACCAGATTCGTTCACGCAACGCCGAGGGTTACTCCGCCTGGAGCGATGTGCTCGAGGCGAACTCCGCACTCGATCCGTGGCGGAACGTCCCCGACGCCGAGGAAATCACCTGGGAGGGCTCACTTTACGGCAGCCATAAGGCCGAGCTTGCCTTCGACCATGAGTTCCAGTCGGGCGACGGCGGTTTCCACTCCGGTGGCAACGATCTAGGCAAGGCGCTTACCGTTGACTATGGACGCGCTTACAAGCTCGATAAGCTCGAGTACTATCCGCGCGATGACGCCGGCAACGGCACTGTGACCAAGATGCGTGTTGAGACGAGTCTCGATGGCGTCCACTGGACGAGCCAGGAGGTCGATTGGGCACGTTCCGCTGATTGTAAGACGGTAGCGTTTGACGGCACCGTGGCCGCCCGTTACGTGCGCATGACACCGCTCGCCTCGGTCGGCAATTTCTTCTCCGCGTCCGAGATTGCCATCTACAAGACCGACGGCACGGATGGCTTCGCCGTGGGCTCCAACCTCAACAAGGCCACGATCTCCGACGGAGACTACTCCAACATGAAGAACTATCTGGGCCTCGAGAATCGCGAGCCCGATACCCCGACGTTCGGTTCGCAGATCCGCGACCACTTCGCCGACCTCAACGATAACGGCGTTTACGACGTGTACGATTACTCGTTCACCATGGCGGGTCTTGACGGCGGCACTAAACAAAAGGGCAAGGTCGCAGGTTCGCTCGCGGTGATTCCGAGCAAGACCGAGGTCGAGGCCGGTGATGAGATCACCGTTGATGTCTATGCGGCCGACGCTAAGAACGTCAACGCCCTGGGCGCTCTCGTCAACTTCAAGAGCGACCAGTTCGAGTTTGTGTCCGAGAGCATCGCGCAGGACGGCTCGACTGCCGGCATGGAGAACCTGTCTCGCGAGAAGGTCCAGTTCGCGGACAGAACGCAGACTATCAATCTCGCCTTTGCCAACCGCGGCGATGGCAAGCTCTACAACGGTACCGGCGCGGTGGCGAGTTTCAAGCTCAAGGCCAAGACCGCCGGCAAGGTCGAACTGCCCTCGACATCTTGGCTCATCGGTCCGGCATGCGACGCGCTTGAGTTTGCGAGCGACGGCACGGTGACGATGCCGGATGTTCCTCAGCCAACGGTCGCCGAGTACGGTCAGGATGCCTTCAACATCACGATGACCAACGATGAGCTCACGACCGACGACGGGACCAACGTCGAGAAACTTATCCAGCAGAAGAGCTATAACGCGCTGTTCGATAATAACGAGGGCGACAACGGCTTTGAGTTCCTATGGAACTGGAGCGGCAACTGGGACAGCGAGGGTAAGCTTCCGAGTTACGTGAAGCTTCCCACCACGATGACATTCGCATTTAAGACGCCGTCGAAACTCGATAGTGTCGAGGTCGTTAACCGCAACGGTGGCAACGGAACCGTGCAGAAGATCAAGGCTGTCGTGACGTTCGAGGATGGCTCGACCCAAGAGTTCGCGGGCGGGGAGTACGATTCCTTCCGGGCTCGCTACGCCTTTGGCCTCTCTGCCGAGAACAAGGGCAAGAAGGCGACCAAGGTCGAGGTCACGCCGCTTGAGGCATCGGGTGACCAGATGCTCACACTGCGTGAGGTCAACTTCAACTACACGCAGGGTGTCGAGGCCATCGAGGGTGTCGAGCTAGGCAAGAACCAGACCGAGTTCTTTGAAGGCGACGTTACGCTCGTCGACGCCAAGGCCACGCCTGAGAGCGCCGGCTACCCCTATGTGACGGTCGAGAGCTCCGACCCCTCTGTGGTAAGCGTCTCCGCTGTTCAGGCTGGCGATAGCGTGAGCTACTACCTGCGTGCCAACAAGGCCGGCAAGGCAAAGATCACGGTGGCGTCGGTACTCGACCCCTCCAAGACCGCATCCTATGAGGTCGAGGTCAAGGCTGGTGTCGATACCTCTGCGCTCGTGGCAGCGCTTTCCAAGGCCGCGGGCTACAGCGAGTCCGTCTACACTA
This sequence comes from uncultured Collinsella sp., assembly GCA_900551305.1. GTDB lineage: Bacteria > Actinomycetota > Coriobacteriia > Coriobacteriales > Coriobacteriaceae > Collinsella. Next base: position 5,832 of record URVK01000055.1, on the reverse strand, counting down.
AGGATTCCTATAAGGCTCTCACCGCTGCGGTCGAGGCGGCTCAGAAGCTCCTCGACGGCGGCCAAGGCAGCTATAGCAAGAAGGATGTCGCAGACGCCACAGCCAAGATCGAGAAGGCAATCGACGGCCTCAAGATGCGCCCTGTCGATGAGAAGATTCTTATCAACACGCCCGAGAACCGCAAGAACGTCAAGGTGGCCGGCTTCTCGAGTGAGGCCGACTACGAGGGCAGCAACGCCGTCAACGCTCTCGACGGCGACGAGCGGACGCTTTGGCACAGCGACTGGGCCCATGGGACCGGTATGCCCCAGTATCTGAGTGTCGACCTGGGCCGCGACTACGATCTCACCGACGTTACATTCCTGCCGCGCCAGGACGGCGGCACTAACGGCGATATCTTCGAGGCCGAGATACTGGTCTCCGACACTGCCGACGGTTATGAGATGGGCACCGCCGTGTCGATGGGTACGTTTGCCTTCGACAACGACGGCCACGTACTCACCGACCGTGGCGACTGGAAACAGATGAGCTTTGGCGCCGCGCGCGGTCGCTACGTGACCGTCAAGGTGATTCACGCCGGCGGTGGCGACGTCGATGCCTACTGCAGCGTGGCGGAGCTCAAGTTCTACGGTACGGCCGTTCCCGATCCGGTGGCGAAGGATGATCTCGCTACCGCGATCGAAAAGGTTGATGCCGAGGTTGCTGCCGGCGATCTCAAGGCCGGTGACTACACCGAGGCCTCCTGGACGGCGCTCGAGAACGCCCTGGCGAGCGCCCGCGCCATCTTGAGCGACGAGAACGCCACGCAGGACGAGGTCGACCAGGCGCTCAGGGCGCTCGAGAGCGCCCGCGGCGCGCTCGAGAAGACCCCGGTGGCCCCGGTCGAGAATCCGACTAAGAAGCAGCTCAAGGCCCTGGTCAAGCAGGCGAAGGAGACTGACACCAGGGGCAAGACGGCCGAGTCTGTCAAGGCCCTGACGGATGCCATTACCTACGCCGAGGACGTCTTGGGTGATGAGAATGCTTCCGACACCCAGCTCCAGGCGGCCTATGACCAGCTCAAGCTGGCTATTGAGAGCCTCAAGGATGCCGATTCCGGCAATCAGGGCGGCTCGGGCAACCAGGGTTCCGGCAATGGCTCGAACGGCGGCAACCAGGCGGGCAAGCCCGCAGGCGACAAGGCCCAGGGCAGCAAGAAGAACGGTTCGGCGATTCCCAATACCGGAGACCAGACGGCGGCGACCGTCGCGACCGTCGGTGGTCTTGGCGCCATCATCGCCGCGATCGGCGCTTTCTTCCATCGTCGCAGCAAGGCTAAGTAGCCCCAGCAACAGCTAAGCAAGCGTGCCCGCCGTCCCACCCAAGGACGGTGGGCACGCTTTTTGAATGTGGGCGGAAAGCTCCGACCCTTCGGCCTTAATCTCGCAAAGCGTTCCGTCTCCCGCCGAACACATCAGCATCGGCAGCTATACTACTCTCAGTAGTTAAGGGTCGCGGATCCGCCGCGTCACCGCTCTCAACAGGAGGTCTTTGTTTATGGCAGATCAAAAGCCGGTTGTCGGGATCATCATGGGTTCCAAGTCCGATCTGGGCGTTATGGAAGGTTGCACCGCCGAGCTCGAGGCGCTGGGCGTGCCCTATGAGCTTGTCATTGCGAGCGCACACCGCACACCGGCGAAGGTCCACGAGTGGGCTTCGACTGCCGCCGATCGCGGTATCAAAGTGATTATCGCCGCCGCCGGCAAGGCCGCTCACCTGGGTGGTGTCGTGGCCGCCTTTACACCGCTGCCGGTTATCGGCGTACCTATGAAGACGAGTGACCTGGGCGGTATGGATTCGCTGCTGTCGATGGTGCAGATGCCTTCGGGCGTGCCCGTGGCCTGCGTTGCCATCAACGGCGCCAAGAATGCCGCCATCTATGCCACTCAGATTCTGGGTGCTTGCGACCCCGAGTACCGCAGGGTTATCGAGAAGATGAAGCAGGAGATGGCCGACGCCTAGGCGTTCCGCCGTTTCACCGCAGTATAAGGAGAGCCATGTCCGACTATCAGGGAAAACGATTCAAGGCTTCCCAGATTCCCGATCCGTCGAAGCCGGGTACTGCCCATGCGGCGCAGCAAGGTCGGACATCCTCTCCTCAGCAGCCGCGCGCGCCGCGTTCCGTAACGCCGACGTCCCATCGCCGCCAGGATACGCCGGCTGCGTATCGCCCTTCATCACATGGCACGGCAAAGAAGCAGGCTCAGACGACGAGGCAGCTGAGTGACGCGCCGTCCAACTATGCCGAGCAGCCGCGTAAGAAACGCCGATCCATCATTCCCATCTTGCTCATCATCGTGGGCATCGGCCTGATTGTCGCCGCCGCCGCTATCTTTATTAATGCCCAGATTGGCTATAAGCAGGCGAGCGATTCGTATCAGAAAATCGAGAAGCAATATGTAAGCGATAAGGACGCCAGTGGCGTGCCGATTATCGACTTTGATGCGCTTGCTCAGACGAACCCCGAGATTGTGGGTTGGATTTACGTGCCGGGAACCAACATCAACTATCCCGTGGTGCAGACCAACAACAACTCCAAATACCTCAACACGCTGTTCGATGGCACGTCTAACGCCTCGGGTGCCATCTTCTTGGATAGCGATGACACCGCGCCGGGAATGGTCGACCAGCAGACCACGATCTACGGCCACCATATGAACGATGGGTCGATGTTCAACGTGATTTCGGATACGACTGACCAGGCAACGTTCGATAGCATTGAATATGTGTACTACATCACGCGCGATGCGACGTATAAGTTGCGTCCGCTGGCGACCAAGGTGGTCGAGGACACGTATGCCAAGGCGCGCACGACCAATTTTGAGGGCGACGACGGACTCAAGAACTACCTGTCCGAGATGCTCGACGGCGCTTCTGCCGTGGCGAGTGATGCCACCGATCGTGCCGCTTCGGCAACTAAGGTTGTAACGCTTGTGACCTGTCGTTCGCTGTCGCTGAGCAACACACGCGCCGTCATGGTGCTCACGCCGGTCGAGGAATAAGTTGTTCGAGAGTAGCTAAAAAGGCCCCGTCCCAAATTGGCTACTCGACGACGGTAAGGGAGAAATGATGCTCGAGAGTGGCAAATTGATGCCTTCGATTGATGCTTGGCTGCGCGAGGCCAAGGCCGATGCTTCGGCGGCAGGCTGTGGGATGTATCTGACGCATAACGGTGTGGTGCGCGCGACGCCCAAGGCTGAGGTGCGCGGAGTCGAGACCGATGGCGTGGCGCCAGGCCACAGGGTGGGCGGCATGGTCTTTGACTACGACGCCGAAAAGGTACGGTCTGCTATCGAGACTACGCGCGCGATGCCGGGTATCGGCTATGTGCGCGTGTGGCTGGCAAGCGGCGAGCTTACCGTAGGTGACGACATCATGCTCGTGCTTATCGGCGGGGACATTCGCCCACACGTGGTCGATGCACTGCAGGCGCTCGTTGGCACCATCAAGAACGAATGCGTGAGTGAGGTCGAGCGCGAGGCATAGAGGATTGCGTCGATAGAAGGATCGTTTATAAAAATGCCCACCGGTACGTGTGATACCGGCGGGCATTTTGCGTTTTGGGCGCGGCGGGCGCTAAACGCGCGTGGCGTCCTTGGGGCTCATGGTCATGCTCTGGAAGCGGTTCTCCATGTAGTCGTTATCGAAATACTTGCCGTAGAACTGTGCGACGGGAATGTCCGGCTCCGTGCCGTTAACGCGCTGGTACCAGTAGTCGAGCGACTGCAGCGTCATGACGCCGTCGACCAGCATAATGACGGTAAAGATGACGGTGGCCGAGTAGCGGCTCTTCCAGGGGATCTTGTTGATGAGCTTAAGCAGCCTCGGTAGCAGCAGCTTGATCCAGATGAGGCCACCTAGGCCCCACAGGCAGGCAAAGCCCGTGCAGGTGCGTCCGCCCGTGAGGACCACGAGCGGATCGGGCAAACCAAACAGCGTTATGTGCGAGTAGCTCCACGAGACCACGCCAAACGCGGTCTGCATAAACCAGCCCACGAACACCTCAAAGCTCGCGCCGAGCACAGCGCTCACCAGGAAAATGATGATGGGGTTCTTTTTGTAGAAGCGGTTAAGCACCATGGTCATGAGCACGGCGCCAAATCCGTAGATGGGGCTGAAAGGGCCAAACAGCATGCCGGCGCGGTCCTGGTAGACGCCCGGGTCGTTGACCGTCATGTGCCAGATGTCCTCCAAGATAAGTCCCAGTACGCAGCAGACGAAGAATACCCAGAACAGGTTGAAGTAGTTGAGCTTGATGTAGCCCTCGCCGGTCTCATCGCGGCCGAGCATGCCCTCGGCGGCGGCATCGCGGTCGAGCATCTCCTGCAGGCGGCGCTGCAGCTCGCGCTCCTGACGCAGCGTGGGGTCGACGGTGGCCGAAAGCGCGATGAGGATGCCGAGCTGAATAGCGGGGCGCAGCAAGAAGGGCCCGATACCCTGGAGCATCACGTCGACCAAAAGCTCGACGACGGTGAATGCAATAAGGATGTAGGACAGGCGGGCGGCGTTGCGGCGCTGGTTTTTGATAAGGTCCAGGCCAAAGATGATTAGGATGACGGCACTTGCCGCAGAGAGCATGATGCCGGCGACGATAAGGCCGACTGCGACGAGCGTGTTGTCGCCGAGCTTTTCGGTGGCGTTGCCGTTAACAAGTGCCGTGATGACCTGCCACATAAAGGCGGCGACCGACGGGAGCGTGCCCACGCCGGAAAGGATGCACAGGACGGCGTACACCTTAATGATGAAGGGAATCTTCTTGACCTCTGTGGCGCTGGGGACGCTAGGGTCGAGTTCGTTTCGATCCATACAGAACCTTTCTCGCTTTGTTGTAGGTTATAAGGATACGCCGCCGACCTGCCAAAAGACAGGACGAACGTCCCAATTGCAACTTTGTAATCCCCAACGGCAGACGCGGCGGCCATCTGGGGGCGCGGGCACTTACACTGGACAGACCGATAAAATGTTTGGCAACAAAACTGATTATTAGCTCGGTGGGCTTTTAAAAAGCGCTGCTCATGCGCTGGGGAGCACGTCGCGCCGTGCGTATAATAAGGCGGGTAACGCCAAAAATACGAGGCTCTGAGGGGATACCATGTCTCAAGAAACCATCCGCGCGGCCGAGCGTGCCGCGGGACAGGTGAACACCATGTCGACGTATGATCCGGACTCCGACCAGCTGCATGAGGAATGTGGCATTTTCGGCGTATGGGCGCCCGATCGCGACGTGGCTCGACTGACGTACTTTGGCCTGCGTGCGCTGCAGCACCGTGGCCAGGAATCGGCTGGAATCGCCGTGGGTGACGGCGGCACGGTTATGGTCCGCAAAGATCTGGGCCTGCTCGACCGCGTGTTCTCCAACGCCGACCTGTCGACGCTCTCCGGCCAGCTGGCCGTGGGCCACGTGCGCTATGGCACCGCCGGTGCCAAGAGCTGGGAAGCCTCTCAGCCGCACCTCTCTACCATCAACAGCGTCATTATCGCGCTCGCGCACAACGGCACCCTCGTCAACACCGACGAGCTGCGCCGTCAGCTGATCGAGCTGGGCGTGCCGTTCCTCTCCAATTCGGATTCCGAGGTCGCGACCAAGCTTATCGGCTACTTTACCCAGCGTACGGGCCACCTGCGCGAGGGTATTCGCAAGACCATGGAGCTCGTGCGCGGCGGCTACGCCATGACGCTCATCAACGAGCAGGCGCTCTACGCATTCCGCGATCCACACGGCATTCGCCCGCTCGTGCTGGGCAAGCTGGTGGACGAGGGTCTGGACCAGGCCGATGCCGCAGCCGTTTCGCA
>URVK01000054.1 GCA_900551305.1 uncultured Collinsella sp. | reverse complement strand
CGCAGATCGCCGTGGACGCCGAGAACGTCTACATCCTGCCTGCCAAGCGGCAGGAAGAGTAGCGATACGCGACAGGCCACGCGCCATGCAGACGGCCAACGCCGCCTATCTCCCCTCCGCCTTCAGCTTCAGCAGCAGGTCGCCCAGCTCGGGGCACTTGCTGGAAAGGCGCGTCTGAGCTCGCTCGCCCATCCCCCACCGCTGGCGGACTTCCTGGGCGCGCGGACTCACGTGATAGTCCCCCTCCATCATCTGCTTGAGCAGCTTAGCGGTCACGCGCGCATCGGCCAGGGCGCTGCGGGCGTGACCCGTCGACTCGTCGAACTCGATGCCGAACCACGTTGCCGCGTCACTCAAAGAGACGCACCCGTGGCTGCCCACGTCCATGATCGAGGTATAAAACGCCTGCAGATCGGCCCAATCCGTAGGAAATGCGGAAAGGTCGATGTGCTTTGCCTGGCACTCGGTCAAAAGCTGTCGACGGTCCGCCCCGCTCCAGCAAACCACCTGGGCGGAGTAGCGACCGATCCAATCGCTGAGCCTTTTGATCACCATGTAGAGCGGGTCGGCCATCGCGGTGTCCACGGCCGATATCCCTGTAAGCTCGCGGACGGGGAACGCAACGCCTTCGGTAAATTCCGTCTGCACAAACTGCGAGAACTCGCCCATAACGTTGCCGTGGTAATCGAGCTTGACGGCACCGACCTCGATAATCTCATTGCGCAGTCCACGGCGCTGGCGCTGCTTTGGCACCGGCGCAAACTCAAAGTCCAGCACGATCTGGCGCGTAAAGTTCGTCGTATCGATAGCCGAGATACACGGCGTCTTTTCAGCTGACACGGTTAGGGCCTTTCTCCGTCAACTGCCGCTTGCTACATAGGCGGCTACATTGCCGTAAGGATAGGCGCCCGTGCGGACATGAAAGCGGGGCGCAATACCATGCGCTGGTCGCACGCCATGCAGACGGCCCCAAGAGAATCGCCCGCTCTATTCAAATGCATGAAAAAGATTTGGGCCCGGTGACTTGAATCAGCGGTCATCCCGGGCCCATCAGAGCTCGTAGAGCTCTTGGTTGCTTTGGTCTCGCTCTTCACGGCGCTTATCGAACTTTCCGAAGCACTCAAGCAGCATTCGAAGCATAACAAGTCGCTGCCATTAAGGCACTGACCTCTTGACCAAGCAACAGCGCTGCCCAGCTATCACCCTTGGGCTGCCGTCAACTTTATTCTATCCGCGAGCATCTGGTTTACCAAATGGATTTTCGGTAAAGGAAGCACGGCACGCCCGCAAAACCACTACGCCCCAAGTGCCGCCATGGGAATCACCGCCACGCCGTCGTCGCGTGTGTAGGCAATACTCCCCTTTCCAACCACGACCGCCAAAAACGCCGGCGCGGCATTCTGGGCGGCAGGATTGGAGAGCACTTTCCTCTCCAGCGCCTTGAGATTTCTCGCTCCATCGTCTGCTTTCGCATCACTCAGCTTGACCTCGATGGCTCCCCAGCGCCCGTCGTGCTCAACGATCAGATCGACCTCAAGGCCCTTCTCATCTCGGAAATAATGGACACTGTTGTCGACACCGCCGTAGGTGGAAAGGAACACGCGCACGTCGCGCAGGACGAGATTCTCAAAGAGCATCCCCAGCGTTTGCATATCGCCAAGCAGCCGCTCAGGGGTAGCCCCCAGCAACGCCGCCGCAAGTGACGGGTCACAGAAGTAGCGCTTGGGGCGCACGCGAACGCGGGCCTTCGAGCGCATGGGCGGCTCCCATCCGCAGAGGTCCTCGGTCAGCTTGAGCCTGTTGAAGAGGTCCAAGTACGCAGCGATGGTCCTCTCGTCGGGGCCCGCCTCACCGTACGAGGCATCCTTTACGAGCGTCTTGTACGTGACAGCCTGGCTCTCGTTCATGGCAAGAGCTCGCAAAAGGCCGTGTGCAAGCTCGGACGACATGCCCTCGTCCAGCACGTTGACGTCGAGCACCGAGTGCACGTACTGGCTTGCCGTCTCTCGCGCAAGATCTTCCGAAAGCCCAAGATTTGCAGGCCAACCGCCCCTGCAGCACCAGCGGGCGACGTCATCCACCGTGCTCTCGCGACGCTGAGGGGCAAAATCCTCGCCCTTAAAGAGGCTTGCCAGTGACACGAGCGGCTCGCCGTCGCCCGACTCACACAGGGCCATGGGGCGCATTGACAGCCGGGCGATCCTACCCGTGCCGGAATGACGAACATGGCTGCGCTCCTCGCTTTTGAGCGCGGTCGAGCCCGTGAGCAAAAGTGTCCCCCGTTCGTTGCCGCTCGCGTCCACGAAACGCCGGGCGGCATCCCAAACCTCGGGCACCTCCTGCCATTCATCGACCAGGTGTGGCGCATCGCCGATGAGCGCCAGGCTTGGGTCGACCTCTGCCGCCGCACGCTGCGCAGGCTCATCGAGCCTGGAGACGCTCGCCGAGCGAGAGAGCGCCGTCCAGGTCTTGCCGCACCATTTGGGGCCGTTGATCTCCACACAGCCAAACGCCCGCATAAGGGTGTCGAGGCGCTCCTCTATGAGCCGGGGCCTATATCCCTTTTGGGTCAATCTCTTTGGTGCATCCATAGACGGCCGTCCCTCTCTATCATGCGATATGCGAAATTACGCCATTCTCAATGCTGATTTTACGCTACTTTCAATGTAGTTTTTACGCCATGACAGATGTAGTTTTTACGCCATTTTCATTGAAGGTTTTACGCTTGGCATCCTTAGCGCGACCCATTCCGAGCATCAAATCAGAGCGCGCTTGGTTATCTCCGCTCGCACATCTCGGCAAACGAAATCAGCTTGGTATCTCCCCTGCTCGCCGCAGCATCCTGACATCCTTGCGTAAAGCCTCGCTTCGAGAAGATCGCATAGCTTTTGTGCTGCCGCCTAAAGAGCTCGCTTCGATGCACGAGCTTTTGCAGCACGTCTTCGCCCACCGGTTCATTGCGCCATTTGCATTCCGCAAACAGCGCAGTGCCCTCGCCATCGTCAACAATCAAGTCGATTTCTTCCTGCGTATGCGTGCGATTATCCGTCCCCCACCAGCGCCCAACGCTTGCCGGAACCACATCAAGCTGGCCCGCCCGCGCGAGTTCGTACACGTATTGTCTGCATATAAGCTCAAAGACCGTACCCATGTAATCCGATACGTGCGGCTCAATGCGCTCATACGCCATCTCGGCCATATCGTTTTGAATCAGCCCGATGTTCTGCGGAACAAACTTGTACCAGAACCTAAACATCTGATCGCTCAGCAGATACACGGCTCGCTTATTGCTCGTCTCGTTTAGGGGCAGCTCGCGCTCGACAATCCCAAGCGACGCCAGCTTATCCACATAGCTCTTTACGTTGCTCGCAGGGATTCCCGTAGAGCTCGCAATCTCCGAGATCTTCGAGCGCCCCTGAGCAATTGCTTGCACGATCGCATCATATTGCTCGGGATTGCGGCACTCTTGCATTAGCAGGTTACTCGGCTCCTCAAAGAGATAGCCCGTAGGAGTAAGAAAAAGACGTTTGATGTTGTCCTTGAGCGATACGGCAGGATCGACTCTCTCGATATATGCAGGAATGCCGCCCGTCATGCCATAGCAAACTGCAGCGTCTTCGCGACCCATGCTCTGCCACAACCCGAAGGTCGTCGTAAAATCGAGCGGCATGATCTTAAACTGGGCCGTACGCCTACCGTATAGTGGGCTCTCGTAGCCCAACACCTGTTCCTCCATAAACGAAAGAGACGAGCCGCATAGGATCAGCATTAGCCTGGTCTCTTTGTATAAGTGGTCGATCTTGTCTTGCAGCAACGAGCTGATCTCGGGATTCGATTGGGCGAGATAGGGATACTCGTCAATCACGACAATCAAACGCTCCGTTCGAGCCATGGTGACCAATGCATCGAACGCCTCGTCAAAACTACGAAACGACACGCCTGCAGCACCAACCGAGCCTGCAAGTATCGCCTGGCTAAAGCCGTGCAGGTTTGCCTCCGCATTGGTACGACGAGCTTGAAAGTAAATAGCCTTCTTGCCTTGGATGAACTCTGTGATAAGGCGCGTTTTACCCACACGACGGCGGCCGTAAATCACAGGCATCTCAAAGGAGTCCGTGCCATACAGTCGATTGAGCTCGGACATTTCCGCTGTTCTTCCGACAAACATAGACCATCCTTCCTTTACGTTATAGCTATCTATATTATACCTTCCTATAATATAGCTAGCTATAACGTAATTCGACAAGCGGCGCACACGAAAGGGGCGGTACACCACCGCACGTGGACCGTTCCGGAAAATGCATCCCGTTCTGGAGCCAAAAACTGGGCCGTAGTTTCCGCCAAGCATGTCATCCGGAAAGCGCTTCCCGCTCTGAGCGCTCATTCTGGGATGCGGTTTCCGCTGAAACTTCTACCGGAAAGCGAATCCCATTCTGAGCGCTCATTCCGGGACACAGCTTCCGCATGCGGCCCCGTTGGGAAAGTTCATCCCGCTCTGAGGGCTCGTTCCGAGATGCAATTTCCGGTTGAGGGCCGTTCCGGAAAGCGCGTCCCATTCCAAGCGGCAATTCCGGGTCACAGCTTCCGCCGGCACAGACGACGATCCGCCGCCCTTATCACATGCCTTCAAATATGCGATCCAGAAACACAAAACAGCAGATAGATTGCTCTTTTTCGAAAAAGTAAACGTCCCTAAACTTACCAAGGCTTCATAACTAGCTACCGTTCACGGGTGCCGATTACCGCCCACCGATTCAGCTTCAAAAAATGACGTCAAAACCAGGCCATCTACCCGCATGGTTAGATTTTGGTCAGCTTTTGGTCAGTTGAGCGGCAAGTTCCGGCTGATACGTTTTTGCTACCAAAAAGGAGGCGGTAGCTCATGACACATTGCAATGACCAGCTCATCGACCAACTGCTCACTCAAGCCGAACAAGAGGGGCGCTGTCTGATTCCCCCGAGCACGGCGATCCGAAAAGCGCTCCTTCGGCGCACCGGCGGCACGGTTGTCTCGCCCATGCCGGGGTTGTTTGCGCGAAAAACGCGCTGGGATGAACTCAACCGAGCGCAACGCCATTGCGAAATCCTCCGCGCCCTTGCGATCATCCACCCCGATTGGACGTTCTGCTCGTTTTCGGCCGCCTGTCTGCTGGGGCTCGAGGTCTCGTGGCGACACCTGAATGTCGTGCATGCCTGCAGCTCGACAAAGCCGTCGGCTCGCCCGGGCGCGCATATTCAGCGGCACCAGATTGAGCCGGCCGGAGCAATACGCAGAGCCGGCATATCGGTAACGCCGCCCATCCGAACGGTCACAGATTGCCTGCTGCAAACTGGTTTTGCCGACGGCGTGCCCATTGCCGATTCGGCGATCTCAAAGCTCGGCCTTACGCGAGAGCAGTTGATGGAGGCCGTCGAGCAACGAGCGACCGCCCGCAATGGTCGCGCGATTCGTACGGCCCTCACAACGCTTCGATATGCCGACGTCCGCGCCGAGAGCGGTGGGGAATCGGTCGCCCGAGCCGTCATAATCGAGACCGGTTTTGCGCCCGACTGGCTTCAATACGAGCTGACGGACCCCTTCGATTCGGCCAAGCCCATACGAACGGACTTTGCCTGGGAGCGCCAGGCGCGGGAACTCACGCTGGGCGAACTCGACGGGCTTGTCAAATATACCGACCAGGCCATGCTAGCCGGACGCACCACCGCCGAGTCGCTCGTTGCCGAACGACAGCGCGAGGCGCACCTATCGCTCTACGGCCACCCTCTGCTGCGCTTTACCATGAACGAGGTCCGCTCGGCAGGAATGCTCGCCAAAAAGCTGCAGACAGCAGGCATCCGGCAGACCGCTCTACCGACATGGCTCAACGATATTGAGCTGTAGGAGCTGCTGAGCTTATGCCCGCCTGCCCACCAAACTGGGACACACTTTCCGGTTGGCAGCACCCGCGGAAACCATGTCCCAAATTGAGCGCTCAAAACGGGATGCACTTTCCGGATGGCGGGCCTAGCGGAAAGCACGACCCGTTCCGAGACCGAATTCCGGGACGCCGTTTCCGCTTGAGGCTTCAACCGGAAAATGCATCCCACGCTGGAGCCATATTCCGGGACACAGTTTCCGCCTGAGGCCGATCCGGAAGTTGCATCCCATTCTGAGGCATGATTCCGGGACGCAGTTTCCGTATGCGGAGGCGTTCCAAACAAAAGGCCCCGGCTCGCGATGGAGCCGGGGCCAAAGGCGCAGCGTATGTAGTTGATGCTGAGCGCGAACAGCCCGTCAGCAATGGCCGTGCGCGTCCTACCCTACCCGCGGTGACGGGCGCGGCTGTACGGCGTATCCACCATGGGCAGATCTGGACGCAGCTTGCCGTCAAACGCGCGGTAGGCGTTCTGTACGGCGGGCGCCGTGGGGATCGTTGCGATCTCGCCGATGCCCTTGCCGCCGTATGCCACGGGCAGCAGCTCGTCCTTCTCCACGTAAATGGCGTGGATATCCGGAATCTCGGGCGCACGGAACAACCCGAGCGTACCGTACCTTGCCTGGGGCACGCAGTCCTTGAGCGGCCAGTCCTCGGTAAGCGCATAGCCCATACCCATGAGCACGCCGCCTTCGATCTGACCCTGGATGGAGATGGGGTTGACCACCTTGCCGGAATCGTGCGCAGCATAGATCTCGCTCACGCGGCCGTCATCGTCCAGAATGACCACATGTGTGGCAAAGCCGTAGCAGATGTGGCTCTTGGGATTGGGAACATCCGCACCCAGCTTGTCGGTCGGCTCCAGATACACGTAGCCAAACTCGCATCCTCGCGTCAGGGCTATGCGGGCGGCCGCGGGATCCTGAGGATGCATACCTTGGCCGGCGACGAGCTCCTGCGCGCGCAGCTGATAGGCGCGACCGTCGTCGTACTCGATCTTGACGCCGTCGCCATGCGCGCTCACGGGAGCATCGGGTGCAGGCTTGCCCGCCGCGATGCCAACCATGGCATCGCGCAGCAGGAAGGCGGCGCCGCGCACGGCCTCGCCGGTCACGACCGTCTGACGCGAGCCAGACGTAGTGCCGGAGTCGGGAGCGTTCTCGGTGGAGCACTCGCCATTGGCAATGCAGCTCAGCGGCAGACCGCAGGCCTCGGCAACGTCTTGCAAAAAGACGGTGTTACAGCCCTGGCCGATGTCGGACGTGGCGGCGTAGACCACGGCGCGGCCATCCTCGATGCGGATCTTGCAGCGGCCGGCATCGGGCAGGCCCACGCCCACGCCGGCGTTCTTCATGGCGCAGGCGATACCGGCGTGTCCGGGATGCGCGTAGTAGGCATCCTTGACCTCGAGCAGCGTCTCTTTAAGCGCCGTGGAGCAATCGGCAATCTGACCGTTGGGCAGAACCTCGCCCGGCTCGATGGCGTTACGGTAGCGGATCTCCCACGGATCCAGGCCGACCTTCTCGGCCAGCAGGTCGATCAGGCTCTCGAGCGCAAACTCGGACTGACAGACGCCAAAGCCGCGGTACGCGCCGGCAGGCGGGTTGTTGGTGTAGTAGCCAAAGCCGCGGATGTCGGTGTTCTGGTACTTGTAGGGGCCGACGGCATGCGTACAGGCGCGCTCGAGCACCGGGCCGCACAGCGACGCGTAGGCTCCGGTATCAAAGTTGATCTCGCAATCCAAACCGGTAAAGTTGCCCTCGGCGTCGCAACCCAGCGTAAAGGCGCCGTCCATGGCATGACGCTTGGGATGGAAAGCAAGCGACTCGGCACGCGTGAGCTTGCACTTCACAGGACGCTGGAACTTATAGGCAGCGAGCGCGGCCAAGTGCTGAATGGACACGTCCTCCTTGCCGCCAAAGCCGCCACCCACGAGCATGGTCTCGACGACCACACGCTCGGGCTCGTTGTCCCAGCCAAACATGTGGGCGCACTCTTTGCGCGTATCGTAGGCACCCTGGTCGGTCGACTGCACCTTGACGCCGTTCTTGTACGGGAAGGCGACGGCGCACTCGGGCTCCAAGAAGGCATGCTCGGTAAAGGGCGTGGTAAAGCGCTGCGTCACGGTGAATGCGCTCTCCGCCAGCGCCTTGGCGGCGTCGCCACGCGTCACATGGCGGCTCTGGCACACGTTGTCCTTGAGCTCCACCGTGTTGCCAAAGGCAAAGAAACTGTCATGCAGGCGCGGGGCGTCGGCGGCCTTGGCCTCGGCGATGTTGCGCACGGGCTCCAGCGGCTCGTAATCGATCTTTACGAGCTTCTTGGCCTTCTCGAGCGTCGCCTCGTCCTCGGCAACCACCAGCGCGATGGCATCACCCACGCAGCGGGTGATATCGCCCTGGGCGATCATGACGTCCCAGTCCTGGATAAGGTGGCCGACCTGGTTGACCGGCACGTCCTCGGCGCGCAGAATGCCTACCACGCCGGGCAGGGCCTCGGCCTTGGAGGTATCGATGGAGAGCACGCGGGCACGCGGGTACTTCGAGCGCACGGC
>URVK01000053.1 GCA_900551305.1 uncultured Collinsella sp. | reverse complement strand
GTCTTTGTGCTCATACGACTCACCAGCTCACGCCGCGTCATGGGCAAATACGCCAACTCGCGCCCGCTCAACCCGCTGCTCGTAGGGATCGGCGTCATCGTGACGATTCTCGACATCGTGCTGCTAACGGGGATGTAATTGGGATGGCGTGACTGTCCAGATATAACGTCTTAATCTGTAACACGTGAGACCGTTTTAAACCGTCAGATAAATCAAAAGGGCCCCGGCCGAGAATTCGACCGGGACCCTTGGACAGAGCTCTGTATGGCTAATCGCCGTGTGTCTACGAGCTACTCCTCGACAAGCTCAAACTCATCGGGGCCGACGCCGCAGACCGGGCACACGTAGTCCTCGGGCAGCTCGGGCGTGTCGACCTCAACCTCGTAACCGCAAACGGTGCACACAAACTTATACGTCTTCTTCTCCTCAGCCATGATGTTCTCCTCTCGAACGTGACTGCTGGTGTACTTACTTATTAGTATATATTCTCAATAGTATAATGCAAGTATTTTTAGAACATTTCTAGCCTTGATACGACGAGGCTTTGGGCGGCGTCTTGCCCTTTAGCACCTTGTGATAGTAGTCGTACGTCAGCGGCGTCTCGTCGCTCAGGCGCTCGGCATCCTCGACCTCGCCAATAAACAGCAGATGCGTGCCCACATCCACAGTGTCGATCAAACGGCAGCTAAACAGGGCCGCCGCATGCTCGGGCACATAGGGCATGCCCAGAGCCGTCTCGCGGGTCTCGTATTTGGCAAACTTGTCATAATCGCTGCTGGTACGGAATCCAAAGTTGCCAATGTAGAGCATATCGGCCGTCTGATCGATCACGGTCAGCGCAAAGGCCTTAGCAGACGCAATAACACCAGACGTGACATTTTCCTTGTTCACGGCAACCGAAATGCGCGGCGGCATGGACGTCACCTGCACCGCGGTGTTGATGATGCAGCCGGCACGCAGCCCGTCGGCCGCAGCACTCACCACATACAGGCCGCTCGGCATCGTAAAGAACGCAGTTTTGTCCATAACGACCACTCCCCTAACCCGGGTTGGAACCTCACGGAAGTATGTACCCACAAAAAGGCGGCGCCCATACCGGACGCCACCTTTGAGACATAGGTGTCATAACCGTGAGGAACATGAGACGCCCGCAGTTGCGGTGAAATAGGGACTGAATAGCCCATCAAACAGGCAAAACAGTCCGTATACCACCGCAACTTATACAGAGCGTCTAGCGGTTGCGCTCCTTGAGGGCGCGATCGATTTCGCGCTGAACGTCGCGCTTGGCCATGTCTTCGCGCTTGTCGTAGAGCTTTTTGCCGCGGCCCAGGCCCAACAGCAACTTTACGCGACCATCGGTATTAAAGTAGAGTTCCAACGGCACCAGCGCATAGCCGCGGTTGCGCAGTTTGCCGTCAAGAAAATCAATCTCCTTGCGATGCAGCAACAGACGGCGACGGCGATCGGGGTCACGGTTCCACACGCCACCGTGGCTGTAAGGGTGAATGTGCAGGCCCACTAGCCAGCACTCGCCGCCGCGAATCAGCGCAAAGGTGTCAGTGATCTGACAGGCGCGCTCGCGAATCGACTTGACCTCGGTACCGCTCAGCTCAATGCCGCATTCGAACGTCTCGTCGATAAAGTACTCGTGATGCGCCGAACGATTCTTGGAAATGAGCTTGCGTTCGCGCTTACTGGGCATCGCCGGCCTCCTTGACGCCGTCGGCTCCCTTGTCGGCGCCTGCGCGCTTTGCCTTGCGCTCGGCGTTGAGCTCGGCATCGCTCTCGCGCACCAGCTTAATGATCGCCGCACATGCCTCCTCGCCCACAAGGTCGCGGGCACGGGCCGTCAGGCGCGTCGCCTCCTGCTTGTCGCCGTCGCTTGCAGCATCGGTCGCACACATGATCAGGCAGATGGCAATCTCGGCCGAAGGCGAGGTCGGCACGCCTTGCAGGCTCAGCTCGCCCATCACGTGGTCGTCGCTCTCATCGGCGGCATCCGGATAGGCAGTATGGATCTTGTTGAGCAGGCGCGTCGTATGCGCGTCGCCAGGGGCCAAGCGCAGCGCCAGACGCGCGCAACCCACGGCCGCCGAGACGCTCTCGGTCTCGGGCTCAAGGAAATACTGGCCCAAGTTGGCGTAGGCGCAGGCGGCACACTTGCCGTCGCTCGCACGCTCTAGCACCGAAAACGAAAGCGATGCCCACTCCTGCTTGTCCTCGAGCGCACGGAACAGCTCGGCCAGATCCAGGCGGTAGTTGCAGTTCATGGGGTCCCAGCGCACGGCCTGCATCAAGGCGTTGCGAGCACTCACATAATCCTGCTGGCGAATGTAGGCATACGCCATGTCGGAATACAGGCGATCAAAGGGCACCTCGACCTGCACCAGCTCGCGCGGATCCTTTTCCACGCGGCGGTAGGCCAGACGCTCAAACTTGCTATCGAAGCTAAAGTACTGGCGGTTCTCCTCCGTCTTGCATTCGGCATCGATATACTCCTCGGCGAGCTCAACCAGACGCTCCAACAGCGGCGTCGCCGTGGCCAGGTCGCCCTGCGCCAGATAGTTCTCGGCATACGTGATGTCTTGCAAGCTGATGGGCAGATCCATGGCTACTCCTCGATCTGAGCGAAACACGGCAGACGCCGCATATACGGTCAATACACAAAACCCGGGTCTCTTGCGAGGCCCGGGCGTTCATTTTGTGGTAGCCCGTACCAGATTCGAACTGGTGATCTCCGCCTTGAGAGGGCGGCGTCCTAAACCGCTAGACGAACGGGCCATATGTAGCAAATGCAAAGGCTGGGATGGAGGGAGTCGAACCCCCATTGACGGAACCAGAATCCGCTGTCCTGCCATTAGACGACATCCCAATGACTGCATCGCTGCGCTCGGCTGTGCCTTTGCGCAAGAAAGAAATATACGTGAAGTCTCGCCGTGACGCAAGCCCCAATTTTGACTTTTTTGAAATTCAGTCAAATTGGCCTTATTTAGTCCAACCCGTGAAGGACCTGTGAAGCCGACCGCTGTACACGAGGGGCAAAACGCCGCGAGCGGTAGCCGTCAACCGTTGGCAGATTCTACCGCGAAAACGATAGCACCAGGCAACACAATCGAAGTATCAATGATCGCGTAGATATCGAGGCGCCATGGACGAAGAGCTTGATTACCTATGGGAGACCCTGGGCCTCGAGATCACTGCTGACCTTTGGCCCGAACGGGACAAAATCCATCCCACACTGCGCCCCGCCATTACTGTGGTGCAGGCAAAATACCGCCGTGCATCCTTTTTGATCATGCGGATGTCATGGCACGCGGGACTCCCCGACCTTAAGCGAATCCAGGCAAGCCTCGTCGAGTTGTCCGGCATGCCGACCGTCATATCCGAGGCGCACCTGGAGCAGCGTCAGCGCGAGCGACTGCAACAGCAGCGGATTCCCTTTATCTGCCCTGGCGTTCAGGCATATCTGCCCTTTATGGACGAGGAGTACTGGAGCGGCAAGCCCAACAAGCACGTAAAGGTCTACGATCCACACGAATGGGCACAGCTGGCGGACTGACTGGGGCAGGCCCGCCGGCGGAAAGTGCGTCCCAGATTTCAAGCTCAAACTGGTCCCCACTTTCCCGTTGAGCCCTCAACCGGAAACCGTGTCCCGCAATCGAAGCTCAGAATGGGACGTGCTTTCCGCAACCGGCCACTTTGGGAAAGTGCATCCCATTCTGGAAGCGAATTCCGGGATGCACTTTCCGCAGCCGCTACAGCAACGCCTCGGCCCAAGCCGCTTCCCTAAAGCCGGGAATCGCAAAGTCGTCGCCCACCAGCAGCGGACGCTTGACCAGCATGCCGTCGGTCGCCAGCAGCTCGTAGCACTCCCGATCCGTCATGCCCGCATCCAGACGCGCCTTCAGGCCCAGCTCTCGATATTTCATGCCCGACGAATTAAAGAAGCGCCGCACCGGCAGCCCCGAACGAGCAATCCAGGTCGCAAGCTCATCAGCCGTGGGATTGTCCAAAACGATATCGCGATCGATATACTCTACCCCATGTTCGTCCAGCCATGCCTTGGCCTTCTTACAGGTCGAGCACTTGGGATATCCAACAAACAGTACAGTCATGGGAATCCTCCGAATATAGATCGGCCAACGCAGGCACACGCCACACGAGGCGCCTTCGTATGATGGGCCAATTGTAGCCCGCGGGTCACACGTTAAACGAACCGTACCCCGAATCCGCGCTTGATAAACGGCAGCAGTTCCATTGCCTCGGGCGTGATATGGCCCGCAACGTTCATGCGCTCGTCACCGGGAAGATCGACCCGCGCAATCTCAAGCTCGCCTTCGTAGCGCCCATATCCGCTATTGCTCACAGCGATCGACCCCGCCTTTCGCGGCAGGCCGGCTCCGGCATCCGTCGGCACGGAATCCGGCTTAAGCTTCGTACGTGACTCCTGAGACCTAAAGATGAGGACACTCGAGTCGGGCCGATCGTGATGAATCTGCCCGCGCACATAGGCATAACCGGGCTCAAGCTCGCATTGCAGGTCCACGTATCCGGCGGAAACTTGAGCAAACTGCGCCCAGCCCGCATCGGAAAGATCGGGGTCGCCGACCAACACAATGTCGCAATCGGCGCCATGTGCAAGCTCAAGCATATTGAGAGCAACCTTTGACGCGCGACCGCGCTGCGCCTCGACCGTCGGCAGTCCCTCGAATACCGGCCCGCGAACGTTAGCATCACCCGGCACAAAAGCCATGATTTCGAATCCAAGCGCCGCAAGACGAAGATTCGTCCGAGCAACATCTTCAAGAGCTAAACCGGTATAAGGCTTGGGGTAAAAATTGTGGCAGGCGGCAAAACGAGTCACATCGGCGCCGGCTTCACGCCACGATGCGATTTCATCAGAACTCACCGTCGATGCATTGACCACAATGCGAAATACACCGGACAGCTCCGCGACCCGCTGGGCGCTAAAACCATAGTCCAAACGAAGGTATTCCAACCCCAAATCGCGCAGGTCCTCGATGCGCTCAAGCCCGAGCAAATCGCACGTGCGAGGCCCCACATCGGCAATGAGCGCAATGCCGTGGGCGGAAAGCAGCGACAGAACATGACGGACTTTATCTGCATACGCCGCTCCCCCATCCTCGGGAATATGCAGCGAGGTGAACGCATAGCGCGCACCCGCCGCGGCACCGCGCTCAATCGTCCGCTCAATATCCTGCAGAGGGCTGGAAAGATAAATCGAAATACCCGTCTTCACGCTTCAACGCTCCTTTAAAAAAGGCCGGCGGAGCAGTTAGCCCCGCCGGCACAAGCTTCAAATCTGCCGCGCACCGCGAGCCCCGAGCAACACGGCTCGCGATATCAAACTACTCGCCAAAGAACTCGTTGATCTTCTGCTCGTCGACGCCAAAGAACCACGTCAGGACAAAGCCGGCGGCATAGGCAAGCAGCATAGCGGCAACGTAGCCGAGCTGCTGGCCAGGAACAACGATCAGTAGGCCAAACAGACCGGAAACGCCCTGAGAAACCGTGCCGATGTGAAGCAGCGCCGCGAGCGCGCCGCCAAATCCGGCACCCAGGCAGGCCGTCACAAACGGACGAACGAGCGGCAGCGTAACAGCATACATCAGAGGCTCGCCCACACCCAGGATTCCAACGGGAATGGACTCTGCGACGTACTTCTTGAGCTTGGCGTTCTTGGTCTTAAAGTACAGCGCCAAACCGGCACCGACCTGGCCGCCGCCAGCCATCATAAGGATGGGAAGCAGGTAATTGATACCCTTGGTAGCGCCGTCGGGATCGTTGAGCATAGCGTGGATCGGCGTGAGCGCCTGATGCAGGCCGACGGACACCAGCGGCAAGAAGCCTGCCGACAGGATATAGCCGCCCAGGACGCCCAGTTTCTCGAAGATAAAGGTCAAAACGCTAAAGATGGCAGTCGTCAACCATGCGCCAACCGGCTGGATGACGAGCATCAGAGCAAAGGCGCCGATGATGAGCACCAGCAGCGGGGACAAGAACGTGTCGAGTGCGTTGGGCATAACCTTGCGAATCTGACGCTCCATCCAGGCAAAAAATGCACCAGCGATGGGAGCCGCGATCATGCCCCCCGCCGCGGGGTTGTACTGCGCATTGGTGAGCGGCAGCAGAATGGCAGTGGCAGGATCAGCCGCGCCAGGCGCAAGCAGGGGCATGGCACTGTTGGCGATACACATCATGCCGGCGATGCCGCCCAGCGCAGCGGAGCCACCAAACTCACGTGCCGCGTTATAGCCCACCAAGATGGGCAGATAGGCAAACAGGGCCCAGCCCATGGAACGAATGCCCTGGTACCACCACTCGCCTGCAAGCGCGCCTGCCGTCGAGACGTTAATGACGTTGCAGATACCGTTGATGAGGCCAGCCGCAATGATGCCGGGAAGCAGGGCGACGAAGACATTGGAAATCTTCTTGAGGAAGGCCTGAACCGGCTTGGACTCGTACTTGGCTTTCTGCGCGGCCTTGTTTGTGGCCGCAGCGTCAACCACGCTCTCGTCGGCAACGCCTTTCGCAAGGCCGGTGAGCTTGGAGAACTCCTCGAGCACCTTATTCACCTTGCCCGGACCCAGCACGATCTGCATCGTGTCGTCCTCGACCAGGCCCATCACGCCGTCGAGCGCCTTAATACCCTCCGTGTCGACGTTGCCCGTGTCTTTGACGGTCACGCGCAGGCGCGTCATGCACGCCGCGTTTGCGAGCACGTTGTCTTTACCGCCCAAAAGGTCCAGCAGCTTTTGAGCCAGCTCTTTGTTCGTCATAACTCCTCCTTGTATTGGGTATCTCGTCTAGATGTCATATCAGCTCACGCCGTGCACCTATTGGACATCGGCATTGCTCTTCTCATGGCCACTCACCGCAGTACGGACATGGCCGTGCGCCCGTTCAAGAGCTACCGCAGCCTGCTCGGCATCGCAGTCCAACAGCACCGAGACAATAGCGGTTTTTACGTGGCCGCCGGCATCCGCAAGCGCCTGAACAGCGCGCTCGCGCGTGCAGCCGGTCGCCTCCATCACGATGTTCTGGCCGCGCACCACCAACTTCTCGTTCGTCTGCTGCACATCGACCATCAGGTTTTGGTATACCTTGCCGATCTTGACCATGGCACCGGTCGAAATCATGTTGAGAATGAGCTTTTGAACCGTTCCCGCCTTGAGCCTCGTTGAGCCGGTCAGCACCTCGGGACCGGGCACGGGCTCAATGGCAAGATCTGCGCTCTCCCCGATCTTCGACCCTTGGTTGCAGGCAATTGCAATGGTCTTGCACCCAGTTGCCTTGGCGTACGCAAGGCCGCCCACCACATAAGGAGTACGGCCGCTTGCCGCCAGGCCAACGACAAGATCCTTGTCCGAGAGTCCACGCTCCCGCAGGTCGCTCGCGCCAAGCTCCTCGCTGTCTTCGGCACCTTCGACAGCCTTGATAAACGCCGTCTCGCCTCCGGCAATGAGCCCGACAATCAGATCGGGTGACACGCCAAACGTGGGCGGACACTCCGAAGCGTCGAGTACGCCCAGACGACCGCTGGTGCCTGCGCCCATGTAAAAGACGCGCCCGCCGCGCTCGAGTGTCTCAGCAGCCCAGTCGATTGCCATGGCAACCTGGGGCAACACTTTCGTGACCGACTGGACGGCACGAAGATCCTCATCGTTCATCGTCGTGACGATTTGCAGCGATGTCATCGTATCGAGGTCCATTGACCTTTGATTACGCTGTTCGGTCGTGAATTTTGTTAAATCGAGCATTTCATTCACCTCATCTTTCCTGTTTCTCGATGTAGTTTTGCTTTATGACATGCGTCGCCCGTTCGTAGTCGCTGGCAACGTAAGCAGCGTACAGGGCATCGACAACCATAAGCTGGGCCATACGCGAAGCCATGGCACCGCTGCGGACCAAGGGTTCACTCGCGGCGACGCCGAGCACGGCATCGGCCATGGTGGCAAGCTTGGATGATCCATCTACTTTGGTAACGGCCACAACGGGACAGTTGTGACGTTGAGCCTCGGCGGTGCAGTCCAGCACCTCTTGCGTCAAGCCCGAGTAGCTAAAGGCGATTGCCATATCGCCCTCATGCATGTTCTTGGCACACAAGAGCTGATCATGCCAGTCGTCGTACAGATGGCACTCTTTGTCGACACGCATGAGCTTTTGCGCCAGATCGTGTGCGACCAAACGAGAGGCACCGATACCGAACAGATTGACCGCGCGTGCCCGCTTAAGACGGGCCGCGCATCGCTCCAAGACGGTGTAATCGAGCGTTCGCGCCGTCGCCTCGATCGTGCGCACGTTGCTTTTCATCACCTTCCCCACGATACGTTCGACGCTGTCATCCATGGAGATGTCCTCGAGGGCTACGTCTTTCTTGTCGCCTAAGAGCGCCAGCTCGGCAATCAGTTCGCGCTGGAACTCCTTGTAGCCCGCAAAACCCAAACGCTTGCAAAAGCGCAAAATGCTCGAGGGCGAGGAGAACGTGACATCGGCAAGACCGCGGACGGACAGCCCGACCACCTCGTGCGGATGAGCGCTTACATATGCGATGACATTGCGTTCCGCCGGGCTCGCGCTGAGCTCATGCTCGCGAAGCCGCAAAAGCAATCCGTTTGATCGGCGCC
>URVK01000052.1 GCA_900551305.1 uncultured Collinsella sp. | reverse complement strand
GTCTGGACCGCCGCCAACGACGTCATGGCTGTCTCCAAGGCACTCGAGGAGCAGGGCGTCCAGGTCAAGGGTTCCGAGACCACCATGGTCCCGACCACCCCGACCGAGGTCTCCGGCGCCGACGCCAAGAAGGTTCAGCGCCTCATCGACCGTCTTGAGGAGCTCGACGACGTCCAGGACGTCTACAGCACCATGGACATGACCGACGAGGTCATCGCTGCCCTCGAGGAGGAGTAGCGCCCGCACGGATTGAGCCGTGCATATCTGGGCATAATGAAGCGAGCATGCAAGCCTCGTGGAATAGATGAGCCGGATCCGCGTGCATGAGGCACCGGACCCGGCTCTTTTATAATGATGCGAATCGTTTTGCATTCTGTGGATCGAGATTTGAAGGGAGCGCTGCATGCGCGTGCTCAAACGAGCCCTGGCGATCGTGTATTTTGCCGCCGCCGTCGTGGCGCTGGGTACGTTAGTCTGCCAGTTTTGGGGGCCATATACCTATCGCTTTATGCTGCTGATGCGCGATCCGCTGCCTCGCATTGTTGTTACGGCGTGCGGCGGTGTCGTGGCGCTCGGCGTGCTCGTGGGTTTCTTCCGCCTGATGTTTGCTCGTCGCGAGCCGTCCTGCGTGCATCCGGCGGGGGAGCGCAATATCGAGGTCACGCTCGCTGCCCTCTCCTCGTGTGCTCGCACCGCGGCAGAGCGCGACGACCGCGTGATGATCGAGCATGTCGAGGCGCGCGTGCAGGGCTCCGACGAATCGCGCGTCCGTTTTAAGGTTGACGCTATCGCACTCGACGACCGGGACGTGGCATCCCTTGCAGCCGCGATGCAGCAACGTATCGAGGAGGCCTGCGACACCATGCTCGGCACGCCGGGCACGACCGCACGCGTTCGTTTTTTGCCGTCCAAGACTACCGTCCAGACCGTGGAGGTTTCCGGTGAGTGATACCAATCAAGACAAGACCGTCCGCACCCCGCGCCTGACTATCGATCAGAGCGCCGCGCCGGCAGGCGAGGGCGTCGATCCCAAGGGGGAGGGGACCGGGTCACATGACCCGCAGACGGCCGCCGATGATTTTGATGAGGCCATGGGTCTCATCAAGGGTACGGGGGCAGCCATCTGGAGCTATGCCGTCCGTCATCCCAACACCACGCTTGGAGCCGTCGCTGGTTTTGTGATCGCCGTGCTGGTGCTCACACTCGGCCTGTGGGATACGCTCGTCATCGCTTTCTTTGTGCTGATTGGCGCCGTGATTGGCCAGATCCGCGACGGCGAGAACGGAATCGTCAACTTCTTCGGCCGTCTGTTTAGCGGCCGCTAGCATGTATTCGACCGCCGCGTGCGCGGTGGGCATAAGGAGGAACCATGGCTTTTAACACGAAGGTCGATGTGGCCGATACCGAGCTCGAGGCGGACGAGACCGTCGCTGCCGAGGCCGAGGACGTAACGCTCGAGGACGAGGCGCTCGTCGAGGCCGAACCCGCCGACGATGTGGATGAGGATGACGAGGAAGCGGACGAGTCCGAGGACTCGCTGACCTATTCCAACGGTGTGATCGAAAAGATCGTCGCCATGGCCACCCGCGAGGTACCGCACGTCCTGGGCATGAAGGGCAACCTCATGCACTTTGTGCAGGAGCAGTTCGGTGCCGAGAATCTGACCAAGGGCGTGACGGTCGAGGTCACCGATGACAATCGCGTGGTCGTCAACATCTCCGTCATCATCGAGTACGGCGCCTATGCGCCCGCGATCTTCGACGATGTCAAGGCACGTGTCACCGAGCGCCTTGCCGCGATGACCGGCCTTGAGGTGGCGGGTGTCAACCTGCGTATCGAGGACGTCATCACCCCCGAGGAGTACGAGCACCGCACCAGCCAGCACGAATAACCTTCCAAAAAGGGACAGGTTTGTTTTGGCAGATTTTATCTGCGAAAACGTTAAACGGCCGACCGCGCAAGCAAAAGCGTGGCCGGCCGTTATTTGTATGCCCCCCGATGTAGGCATACCGCTCGTCTAACTAGGGGTTGCAATCGTCGCGTTCCGCGTTACCCTAATGGGCGCATTGTTTCCAAATTGTTAACGAGGGGTTGCCGTAATGGCCGACGAGCACGAAACAGAAAGCAAGGCATGGGCGATTGAGGCCGCCGCGGCAGAGGCGGCATCGCGTGCTGCCGAGGAGATGCATCGTCCTCCCGTGGTGCCGATGGAGCGCGTGGTCGATCGCACCGATATCGAGCGCGGCGAGCGTGCCGGTCAAAAGCGCAGCCAGGAGCCGGGCTTCCCGCGCTTTTTTGCCGAGCTCAATCTGGGCCTGATTCTTACGGCCTTTGCCATCGTTGCGTTTAAAACCCCTAATCACTTTGCTTTTGGCGGCACCTCGGGCGTGTCGGTCATTCTGTCCACGCTGTTCCCGACCCTGCCCGTCGGCGTCTTTATGTGGATTATCAACGCGGTTCTCGTCGTTTTGGGCTTTATCTTTTTGGAGCGCAAGGCAATCCTGTGGAGCGTCTTCGCCTCGTTTGCGTTGTCCGCCTATGTTTCGCTGTTTGAGCTCTTTATCCCGACCGATGTCTCTCTGACGGGTGATATGTGGCTCGACCTGTGCTTTGCCGTCATCTTGCCGGCGCTCGGCAGCGCTATTGTCTTTGACATCGGCGCCTCGACGGGTGGCACGGACATTCTCGCTATGATCCTCAAGCGCCGCACGACGCTCGAGATTGGCCGTGCCCTGCTGCTGGTCGATATCGGCATCGTGACCATCGCGGCCTTTTTGTATGGCCCGCGTGTCGGTCTGTATTGCGTGCTCGGCCTGTTTGCCAAGACACTCGTGGTCGACAAAGCCATTGAGAGCATTCACCTGCGCAAAGTCTGCACGGTCATTTGTTCCGAGCCCCTTAAGGTCGAGGAGTTTATCGTCAAGCATCTCAACCGCACGGCGACCATCAGCCGCGGCTACGGTGCCTTCTCGGGCAAGTGCGTGACGGTGATCATGAGCGTGCTGAGCCGTCGCGAGGCCGTGCAACTGCGCCGCTATGCGCGCGAAGTCGATCCGGGTGCCTTTATCACGATCGTCGACAGTTCCGAGATCGTCGGCAAGGGTTTCCGCGGCACGAACTAGCGCGGACACACTCATCAAACAATCGAAAAGCGCCTCGCGCGTTGCAAATGCGTCATCTAAGAGTATTTGTCCTCACATTGGGTGATAATGATGCCAAAGACATCGTTTGCGATCCAGGTGATTCGCTCTAGATACGAAGGGATGATTTCGATGTTCTGTTCGCAGTGTGGCGCTCCTATGGGCGATAACGACAAGTTCTGCGGCGTGTGCGGTGCTCCTAATGCCGGTGCCGCTGGCCCCGCTCCCCAGGGACAGCCTCAGCCCCAGCAGTTTGTTCCGCAACCGCCCGTGGCGAATGCGCCAAAGGGCTGTGTGGCTCAGGCGTTCCAAGATATGACTAAGACTCCGGGCGTGCTTCAGCGTGTATGCCAAATCGCGTTTTTGCCGGCGCTGATTTGCGTTGTGTCGGTGCTCGTGTTGTTTATTCCCGTTATTGGCGGCATTGCGGCTGCCATCGGCTTTTTGGCAGCTTGCATTGCGAGTGTGTGCGGTTCCGGCTTCGGTATCGAGTGGGGCCGCGATCTGTCGCTCAAGGTCGATGACGGCATGGACCGTCCACTCGTGCGTTCCACGTCGTTTGGTCTCGGAGTCTTTTCGAGCGTTATCTCGGTCGCGCTCGAGGTTATCGCTGCCATTCCCGTTATCGGTGTAGTGCTTTCGCTGGTGGAGGGCGTGGTAATTGGCGCCGCGGGCTCGTATTCTTATTACGGCTCTTATGCGCTCGAGGCTGCGCTGTTCGGTTCGCTCGGCCTGCTTGTCCTGGCGCTAATTGCCTCGGCGATTCTGGGTGTCTTCTTTAAGATGTTCGCCGACATTGCCGTGATGCACTTTGCGGTGACCGGGCGTGTCGAGAGCGCGTTTTCGCTCGATAAGGTCTGGGCGGCGTTTAAGCACAACAAGACCAAGCTGTTCTGTGCTTCGTTCCTTCCCGAGTTTTTGACGGGCCTGGTCGCCAACGTTGTCACATGGATCTTGACGGTCGTCTTTGGCGCCATTGCCTCTGTCGGTATGTATAGCTACTACTATCGTCCTACGGGTATTGAGGCAATTGTTACCGGCGGTGGCGTCACGCTCGCGCTGTTCTTGGTGCTGGTCGCTTTCGTCACCGTATTTCTTACGGTCTTTGGCAAGATGCTCAAGCACCGTGCCGTTGGCTATTGGGCCGCACGCTATGCAAGCGAGTGGGCCGATGAGGATAAGGACGACGTCCTGACTTTTGTGTTGCCCTTCGAGAAGAAGTCCGCTCCTTCGGGTTACAGCACTCCGGATGCCGAGCCCGCACCTGAGTCCGAGCCCAAGCCTGAGCCGGCACCTGCACCCGCTCCCGCGACCGAGCCTGAGTCGGCGCCCGAGCCTGAACCGGCGCCCGAGTCTGAGACGGCATCTGAGCTTGAGCCTGCGCCTGAGCCTGAGCCTGAGCCGGCACCTGCACCTGAGTCGGCGTCCGAGCCAAGCTCCGACGAGGAACCTCAGGACGAGTAGTCATGCCGTCTGCCATTTGGGGACGGGGTAGAAATAGTAGAAATAGCGCTTGAAGAATGAGCGGGGGCGGACGTGTCGAAACGTCCGCCCCCGCTTTGACATCGCGATGTGGCTATGACTGCGAGATGCCAGCGAATCGATTACTCGTCGTGCTTCTCCTCACGGCGTGCAGCAGCGCGTGCGTCGTGGATGCCCTTGATCGCGGCATGGCGAGCCGTTCGGGCATCATGGATGGCGTCGCGAGCCTCGGCGGTCGTCGCCTTGGCAGAGCGCAACTTGGCGGCCAGATCGGGGTTGGTTTCGGCGACCGCGGTAATCGCGGGGCCGTCGAGCTCCTCTTGCGTGGGCTCGGCCAAAAAGTCGATAGCATACTGGGCGGCCACCATGGAGCCCTTTGCCAGCACGGTCTCGTCGATCTTGTAGAAGCAGGAATGTTGGGCGTACGTGGCGCCAATCTTGGGGTTGCGCGTACCTACAAAGGCGAGCACGCCCGGTACGCGACGCAGGTACTCCGAAAAATCCTCGCCCGAAAGCGTGCCGCGATAATGGCCTTGGCCGGCGGGGCCCAGACACTTAATTACAGCCTGACGGCAGCGCTCGCTCGAGGCCGCGTCGTTTTCGACCTTGTAGTTGGCGATGGTGTAGTCGGTGAGCTCTGCCTCGGCGCCCAAGGCGGCCGCGGTATGCTCCACGATGCGGCGCATGAGCTCCGGCATTTCCTCGTGGGTCGAATCGCCGTAGGTGCGCACCGTGCCGGCGAGGTAGGCCGTGCCGGCGATAACGTTGCGTGCGGTGCCGCCGTGCAGCTCGCCGACGGTGATGACAGCCGGCTCGTAGGGGCTGATCTCGCGCGAGACGATGGTCTGCAGGGCGTTGACGATCTCTGCGGCCACCATAACGGCGTCGTGACCGCGCTGGGGCATGGCGCCGTGGCACGAGGTGCCGCGTACGTCGATACGGAACCAGTCGGTATTGGCCATGCGCGGTCCGGGCTCGCAGCTCACGGTGCCGGCGTCGACCTCGCTCCAGATGTGCGCGGCGTAGGCGCCATCGACGCCGTCGAGCACACCCGTGCCGATCATGAGCTTGGCGCCCTGGCCGTTTTCCTCGCTGGGCTGGAAGACGATGCGGACCTCGCCGTGGATGTCGTCGGTCATATGGCGCAGGATTTGCAGTGTGCCGAGCATCATGGCGATATGGCAGTCGTGGCCGCAGGCGTGCATACAGCCCTCGTTGACGCTGGCGAACTCCTCGCCAGTCTGCTCGGTAACGGGCAGGGCGTCGATATCGGCGCGCAGCAGGATGCGGCGTCGTGGCGTGCCGTCCTCGCGATAGGCGTCGGGCGCGGTGCCGCGAAGCGTTGCCACCAGGCCCGTCTTAAGGGGACGCTCGTAGGGGATATTCATGGCGTCGAGCTGGTTGGCGATGTCGGAGGTCGTGCGCTCCTCGGCGAGGCTCAGCTCCGGGTGCTTATGGAAGTGCCGGCGCTGCTTGATGATATATGGTTCAAACTCGGTAGCGATATCTTGGATGGCCGCGGTGACGTCGTCAGCCGCGCGAGCCTCGGTCGCCGCCATAATCTGCTGTGCCTTGGTCTTCGTCATGGTCGATTTGCTCCTTGCTGGGTTGATCGCAAAATCGTACAGGCTCTCTCCAGTATGCCCCCTGCCGCTAGGGCTGGTAAAGTTGCCGTTTGCCGCTTGGGGTTTTGTTACAAGGGCGGGGGAGTACACTCGGGGGTGTTGAATTTCCTGCCAGAGATGGGGATGCCCATGCAACATATCGATCGGATTATCCGCTCCAAGAACGTCTTTACCGCGCAAGACGGCATCGATACCACCCGCGAGCTGGCGATTGCCATCGCAGGCGACCGTATCGTCGCAGTCGGTGCGCCCGATGACGTGATCGCCGCCGCTCCCGCCGCTACGTCGGTTATCGACTACGGCGAGCAGTTTGTCTGCCCCGGTTTCCATGACGCTCATCTGCACTTCTTCCATACCTCGGTCGGTTCCTCGCCGTACATGCTCATGGATATGGGCACGTCCGAGGCGGCGCTGGTGCAACATGCGCTCGAGTTTTCCCAGGACCTGCCCGACGACGCTTGGGTTGTGACGCAGGGCTGGCGCGACTACCGTTGGGACCCGCGCGAGCATCCTACCAAGGCGTCGCTCGATGTGGCATTCCCCGATCGTCCCTGTGTTATGTATTCGGGCGACGGGCACACGCTGTGGCTCAACAGCCGCGCACTCGATGCACTCGGCGTCACGCGCGACAGCGAGCCACCAGCGGGCGGTAGCTACGACAAGGACGCAAACGGCGAGCTCACGGGTATTGCTCACGAGGCGGCTGCCATGCAGCTGCTGCCGCGCTGCCTTGAGTGGCTGGGGGAGGATCGCATCGCAAGCGCTTACGCCGATCAAATGAGGCGTATGGCCGAGCAGGGCATCACCTCGATCTGCGATATGTCGCTCATGCCCATGCCGGGCTGCGATTTTATCCGCGACGACGTCTACGACAAACTGCAGGCAGCCGGCAAGTTGGGCATCCGAGCCCATTTGTTTCCCACGCTGCTGGATGACCAATCGCGCTTGGAAGAGCTGCAGGTACGTTACGCGAACAACGCGCTGCTTTCGGCGCCAGGCTTTAAGCAGTTCTTCGACGGCGTGTCGAGCGAACACACGGCCTATCTCACCGAGCCCTATACCAACCCGCGCTTCCCGGGCGATCAAGGTCGCCTGACGGTTCCTGCCGAGCGCATGCGCAAGCTGGTTCTGGCGGCCGCGGAGCGCGGCCATACCGTGCGCATCCATGTCATCGGCGACGGTGCGATTCATGCCGCGCTGGATATCTTCGAGGAGGCCGCCGACCTGTACGGCCTGCCCCAGCACGGCCATAACACGCTCGAGCACCTGGAGAACCTCTTGCCCGAGGACATCGATCGTCTACGCAAGCTTAACGTCGTTGCCTCGAGCCAGCCCTGTCACATTACACTCGACCCGGGCGGCCCCGAGCGCGATCTGGGCCTGGAACGCAGCCGCATCATGTGGCCGTTTGCGACCTATAAGCAGCGCGGCATCCGCCAAGCCTTCGGCACCGATAGCCCCATCACAGCTGTTACAAGCATGAACGTGCTCTACACGGCTATCACGCGCCAGGATCCCAAAAGCCACTGGCCCGAGGGCGGCTGGTTACCGAGCGAGCGCATCGATGCAGCAACAGCCCTGCGCAACTACACCCTGGGCAGCGCCTATGCAGCGGGCGACGAGCAAAACCTCGGCAGCTTGGAGCCCGGCAAGTACGCCGACCTGGTAGTCCTGGATCAAAACCCCCTCACCATCGACCCCCAAGAGCTCCAGGCCACCAAGGTTCAGGCCACCTACCTGGCAGGCAACTTGATTTACGAGCGCTAATATTCATGTCGTACCGTTAAACGCGGCTCGCGCAGCCTATTTTGGGATGGCGCTCGAGCCGCGTTTGTTTGCCGGTGGGGATTTGTTAGGAGCGTCCCCGCTCTGCTGGATTTGGGCGCAGGGTGGAGGCACGGCTGCCCCGTGTGTTCAATTGGGACATCAGCAATGCTGTCTCTTGGTGTTTTGCATACTTTCTATTGCAGATTGCATAAAAAGGATGGGATGTTCTTTCTGGCCCTTATGTACCCCCGCCTGGACCGTGCAAAAAACGGAGTATTCAGCACCGCAAGCCCCGCCGGTGCCGCTGCAGTTGAGTAACATTGCGGAGATTGACGTCATTTTGGGGTCCGACGTGGCGCGAGGCACGCTTGTTTGTCTCGACGAGCTCTGTCTACCGACCCAAATCGCCGGTCGAAGGCGTCTTTGGGACCAATATGGTGTGTCCGGCGCGTATGCAGCCGCCCTGGCCTGCTGAATACTCCCAAAAATGCACGGTGCTCCCCAGGGGACCCGTGCGCGCGGCGAAAACCATGTCCATGTCGCCATCCGCATCGCCATTTTGCTGCACTGACTTTTCTGAATGCCGGGCCCGAATTAGTTAACCTGGCTCCCGTGTGGCTCCGGAGGGGCGGGGCATAAGGTTTATCGCGAGTTCCGCACGAGCCGAAGGCCACTTAATGTGGCCTTCGTGCGAGCAGGACTG
>URVK01000051.1 GCA_900551305.1 uncultured Collinsella sp. | reverse complement strand
TTGCGATGGCGCTGACGCTCAAAGAAACCAACCGTGCGCTGACGGCTGCCGGGGTAAGCGTCCTTAACTGCAAGGCCCGCCGCGATGCGATTATCATTTTTTGCATCGATCGCGGGTGCAGCCTCCAAAAGGTCAACGAGGAGCTGTATCGCTTTGGCGAGGAGACGGTGAGTTAGCGGCTGATATCTGAGCCGGCGTAGCTGCCGAACAACGATGCAAACGAACGGGGCGCGGATGCCATGGGGTGTCTGCGCCCTGCGCTATGATGGAGGCTATGGATATTCAGAGCCCAACATATTCCGTTGACGAGCTGACCGCAGCGCTTGCCGAGCACCTGGCGTCGCTCGATCGCGACGACAGCTATCGCGTGGAGCGTGTACTTAAGCGCTCGTCCGTTGAAACAACCGAGCTCGTGTACTTTGAAGGAGCCGGCGGTGGTTCGCTCGGTCCCTTTGTTCGTAAACGCATCGATGCTTCGGCTCAAATCGGCGGGGCATACGAGCGTCTGTTTGCCGCTCAGCGGGCAGGCAGGCGTTTTGAGCACCTGCCCAGAATCGTCGATTGTCGTCGTGTGGGCGACGAGCTCAACGTGGTTATGGAATACATCGAAGGGGAGACACTCGGGGCGCTGGTGGACCGTCTGGGAGCCACCCCCGATTATGCGCGTGAATTGTATCCTGCCCTATGCGATGCCGTGGGCGAGCTCCATGCCGGTTTTGCAATGGTGGGGGAGACGTCGGCGCCGGTGATCCATCGCGACCTCAAGCCGTCGAATATCATCGTGACAGGTGCCAACTATACGCCTGATGACGGCCTGACATTTTCATCGCTGGTGATTATCGACCTGGGGATCGCGCGCGTATGGCGCGATGGCGCCGATGCTGACACCGTCAAGTTTGGCACGCGACCCTATGCGCCGCCCGAGCAGTATGGGTTTGGGCAGACGAGTGTGCGCAGCGATGTCTACGCACTTGGGGCCCTGTTGTTCTTTTGCTTGACGGGAGTCGACCCTAAACCAGGGCTCGACATGCGCGAGCAATGTGAGGCATGCGGCATTCCCACTCCACTTGCCGATGCCGTCTGCATGTCGATGGCGCTCGACCCGGCCAAGCGTTTTGCGAGCGCGGAAGCGTTGGGACGGGCGACGCGCGCGGCATACGATCTAAGTCGCCCCGTGCGGCCTCCTGCGCCTGTGCTTGTCCGTACTCCGGCCTCGGAGACGGTGTTGACGCCCCAAGGGCTCCAGAACCCCACAGGGCTTCCTAGGCCTGCCGCCTCCACTGCATGCGGTCTGCTCTCTCGCGTTCCGGAGTCTCTGGGGCGCATTTGGAATACGCTCGTCTTCTTCTCGCTGCTTGTGTTCTTTGCCGGAAGTCACTTTGCCGTCTTTCACCCCACGGGAGCAAACCAAAGCTACCCGACGTGGCTTCTCATAATCGAGTATTTTTTCTTTGTCGATGGCCTTATGGTGCTTATGCATTTTGCGCTGCTCGATAAGCGCCGTCTTCGTCGGCGATTCGCACTGCTCGACAGCTATCGCGGCAAGAAGCTCGCGAAACTCTGGCTCAAGGCATTGGGTGTGCTGCTCCTATGCATGATCGTCATAGTCGCGGTTGCCAATGCGACCGGCGTCGTCGATACCTCCGCTACCTAAAAGAAAAAGGGCCCCATTGGGGCCCTTTGCAGTTGCACTTAGATGCGGTTCATCTGAGCGGCGACTTTGTTGTACCAGTCCTGCCACGTGGGCGGGCAGTACTTTTTGGCCGCAGCCGGGGTAAGGGTGGAGCCGTAGTTGGCGCCCAGATAGGCAACGTGAGCGGAGATGCCCTCGCTCCAGCTGCCAAAGCTGCGCCAACCGCCGCCGCGGGCACTCCAGCCCCAGGCGTTGTAAGAATTGGCGCAATAAGCACCCTTGGTGCTCTCGATGCAGGCGATGGCGGGGGACCAACGGGGGTCGACACCGGTATTCCAAGCGGCGACGGCAAAGTTATAGCCCTGGCCTGCCATGGGGGAGCCGGCGAGATAATTGTCGATGCGGCTCGTCCACTCATTAATGAACGAATCGTAATCGGAGCTACCGGTATTGGCGTTGTTCACCGTGGTGTCGATGGTGGTGTTGGTGTTAGTGGCCTGGCTGCTGGAATTGCTGCCGCTCACGCCCTCGCCCGAGAGCTTCTCAGCGGCAGCGGCCTTATCGGCCTCAAGCTTGGCAAGCTCGGCGGCATTTTCCTGCTCGGCTTTTGCCTGTGCCTCGCTGCGGAGCTGCTGGGCCTGCGCCAGCGCATCCTCGGCGTTTTTCTGCTCTGCCTCAAGCTGAGACTTGGCCTGCTGGAGCTCAGCCTTGTTCTGTTCGAGTTCGGTTTGCATGTTATTGAGCTGTTCGATCTCGTCGACGCTCGAGCTCGTGATCTGGTTGGTGTATTTGCAGGTCGTGATGAACTCACCCAGGCTCTGCGCGTTGACCAGGAAGCTCACGATGGGGTTGGTGCCCTTCTGATACTTATACAGATCGCGCATGGCGGAGCTTGCCTTGGCCTGCTGCTCGGGAAGCTTAGCCTCGATTTCCTCGATGCTTGCCTCATTGGAGTCAATCTGCTTTTGCAGGTCATCTAGTTTGGTGCGGGCGTCGTTGTAGGCGCTCGTGGCGGCTTCGATCTTCTGCTGGGCTGCGGAAAGCTGGTCCTGCGTTGCCTGCGAGGCGGCATACGCCGCAACGGGGGAGAGCATCGGCGTGGCCGTCAGCGCAACGGCGAGCGCGGCGCTCGTGATGATACGAGCCGGCTTCGACGCAATGAGCGCTGCGGTGCGATGATTCGAATGCTGCATCCAGTCCCTCTGCAATCAATCGTAGGTTATGGTTCGAACGGTATTCTACTACTGCTTTCGACCTCAACTTGAACCTTAAAGGTCCCAAAGGGTCAAGTTGAACTTGAGGCTTTGGCTTTGACCTGCAGTTATGATGAATTGTTGAGAAACCATAGAGTTCAACTTTAACGTTACGGAGCTCTGTTTGAGAGGAGTTTTGGGCTGTAAAAGCCATCTCAACGTGGGGTTTTACAGCTACAGCGCGCCCTTCTGGCGAGCCTGCTCAATCTCTTCGAGGGCCTCGGCGGGGGTGAACGAACAGGTGCCGTCGCCGAGTTTGACTACCCGGATATCGTCGCCGGTATGGACCTCTCCGCCCTTTAGTACCACGCCAAAAACGCCCTCGTGGGGAAAGATGCAGTCGCCGGCGAGATAGTAGATGGCACAGCGTGTGTGGCAGACCTTGCCGATTTGGCTGATTTCGACAAGCACCTCGCTGCCAAGCTTGAGCTGTGTGCCCAAGGGGAGCGAGAGCAGGTTGATGCCCCGGGTTGTGAAGTTCTCCCCAAAGTCACCCTCGTGTACGTCGAGCCCGCGTGCCTGCGCCGTCTGGATGGACTCCGCGGCTAAAAAAGAGACCTGGCGGTGCCAATGCCCGGCGTGCGCATCGGTGGCGAGGCCAAATTGCTCTATAACGGTGTCGTGTCCATCGGCGACGGGCGACTTGCGCGTGCCCTTGTGCGCCGACGTGTTGATTGAGACGATGCGGGCAGGCCCGTTGTAAGCATCGTTTGCCGTTCGTAGGGGAACGGCCGATTGTGCGCGTTCCTCCAGCTCGCGCTTCGCGGCATTGAGGATGGGATTATCGGTCGGATGGTCTTGGGGCACGTGTGCGCCTTTCGCTCGAAGATGTCAATACGATGAATCCTACAACAATGGTAGGTTCATTGCCCATTGTCATACAACGGTGAGCGCCGTCTTCGTGCTGGACGATTACGTCGATTGCCATAGATACGGTGGAGCTTTGGGCGCCGGCGGCTTGGCACGCTAGAATGAATCAGTTGCGCAAAGACCGCCCGTTGTGTGGGCAGTTCATGATAGGAAGTTTCCATGGCATTGCAGTTTACAGAGCGCGAGTTCATTCCCGTGCTGCTTGGTGGCGACATCAACGCCTATTCGGTGGCGCGCGCCTTCTACGAGGAGTACCAGGTCAAGAGTCTGGTTTTTGGCAAGTACCAGACGGGTCCCGCGTACCGCAGCCAGATTATCGACTACACGCCCAACGTGGATATCGATACCATGCCCGTGATGCTCAAAACCGTCAACGGCATTGCCCAAGCGCATGCCGATAAGACGATTGTCCTTGTGGGCTGTGGCGATAACTATGTTGCCCTCGTGGCTCAGGCCAAGGATGCCCATGGGTTGGCGGATAACATCGTCGCGCCTTACGCTCCCTATAGCATGCTTGAGCAGTGTCAGAAGAAGGAGATCTTCTACGAGCTGTGCGAGAAGCATGGCGTGCCCTATCCACACACGTTTACCTTTACCAAGGCGATGCTCAATGCTCAGGGTGAGGCGCCTGCCGAAGTGCTCGACCAGATCGATTTTCCTTACCCGATGATTCTGAAGCCTTCTGACGGCATCATGTGGTGGCAGCATGAGTTCGAGGGCCAGAAGAAGGCCTATGAGATTGCCGACCGCGCCGAGCTGGAACAGGTCATTCGCGATTCGTATGCCAGCGGCTACACCGACGATCTGATCTTGCAGGATCGCGTGCCCGGCAACGACGAGTACATGCGCGTGCTCACCAGCTATTCCGACCGCAACGGTAAGGTCCGCATGATGTGCCTGGGCCATGTGCTGCTCGAGGAGCATCAGCCCCACGGTGTCGGCAACCATGCCTGTATCATTACCGAGCCCAACGACGAGCTCATGGGCGGCGTGCGCAAGTTGCTCGAGGACCTTCACTTTGTGGGCTATTCCAACTTTGACGTTAAGTACGACGAGCGCGATGGCTCGTTTAAGTTCTTCGATTTCAACACGCGCCAGGGTCGCAGCAACTACTACGTTACCAACAGCGGCTTTAACGTTGCCAAGTATGTGGTGGACGAGTATGTGCTCAACCGCCCGTTTGAGCCGGAGTTTGTGACGGCGCAGGACGAGGCCCTGTGGATGGTCGTCCCCATGGGCGTCGTCGACAAGTACGTCAAGGATCCCGAGCTGCGCGCTAAGGTGCATCGCCTGGACAAGGAGGGCAAGGGCGCCGACCCTTCGTTTATGAAGGGCGACTTTGTCTTTAACCGCTGGCTGCGCATGTGGCACACCAAGCTGCGCCACTTTAAGCTGTTCAAGACGTATTACAAGTAGATGAGCGCGGCGCCCGTCCGTTTTGCATCGGGCGGGCGCGGGTATGATACGCGCAATTGCGCAAGCGTCACCAAGGAGGCGGCGATGGAAAAGCTGGGAGTTATCGGCGGCATGGGCGCCGAGGCCACGTCGTATTACTACGACCAGGTGGTGCGTCATACGGCTGCTGCCTGCGATCAGGAACATATCGACATGGTGGTACTCTCCAAGTCGACCATGCCCGACCGCACGCTGGCCATTAAGACCGGCGAGCATGCCAAACTGCTGGCGACCATGAAAGAGTGCGCCCAGGCACTCGAGTCGCTGGGCTGTGCACACATTGCCATTCCCTGCAACACGTCACACTACTTCTATGACCAGATCCAGTCGTTTACGAAGGTGCCGATTATCCACATGCCGCGTGAGTCGGTGCGCTATGCTCTGGCCGGTGCGGTGATGGGGGAGTGCGAGTTCGACCCCAACCTGAGTATGCCGGCCGAGCCGGTGCATAAGATCGGCATCATGGGAACCGATGGCACCGTGGGCGCGGGCGTCTACGGCCGCGAATGCGAGGCCGCGGGTGTCGAGGTTGTCTATCCCAGCGAGAAACGTCAGAACGATGTGATGTCGCTTATCTACGATGATGTGAAGGCCGGACGTGAGCCCGATATGGATAAGTTCGACCGCGTGATGTGGGAGTTCGCCCGTAGCGGCTGCGACCGCGTCATTCTGGCCTGCACCGAGCTCTCGGTGCTGCAGAAGTACCGAGAGATGCCCGAGATCACCCTCGACGCCATGGATGTCCTGGTGCGCGAATCCATCATCCGCAGCGGCGCCCCCTACCGCCTCTAGCTTCCGACCTGCCAAAAAGGGACAGGTTTATTTTGGTAGGTTTTATCTGGTGAAACAGTAAAGGCCTCGGCTCGTTTGGTGCGAGCCGAAGCCTTTTGCGTTGGGGCGGTTGCTGTCGGTGGTGAACTAGAACAGGAAGCCGATGACGATGAGGGCGATGCTGACGATGAGCACGGCGATGTCCAGGCCCTTGATGGGGTAGCGCTTGTACCTGCGGATGAGCGTACGCAGATAGAAGCCGCGCTGTTCTGCCGCCAAGGCTGTGGCATCGGTCTTGCCCACACTCGAGATGAGCAGCGGCACGCACAGTGGCAGCATGAGCTTAAGCTTCTTGATGGGGTTCTTGGTGTCGTACTCGACGCCGCGTGCGGTCTGCGCCTCCATGATGGCGTTCATCTCCTGACCAAACACCGGCACAAAGCGCAGCGCCGTGGTAAAGGTGAAGGCATAGCGATACGGTACGTGCAGCACCTCGACGCAGGCGTTGGCAAGGTCGTTGAGCTTGGTCACCATGAGCATGAGGATGAGTGGTAACGCCACACCCAGCAGGCGCAGACAGGCCTTCGATCCCGTGATGAGGCCCGTGTCGGTGATAAAGCTCCACACCACGTTGCCATCGCGCATAAAGGCCAGCTGGAGCACCAGCATGATAAGCGCGAGCGGAATCAGCAACTTGAGCAGCGAGAACAGACGGTCGACGACGCCGGCATAGGCACCCAGTGCAAGGGTGAGTGCCAAAAAGCCCAGCAGTGCCACGTAGGTGTCGGACAAAAAGATGCCGACGATGATGGCGGCGGCGAGGCCCAGTTTGACGACGGGGTTCAGGCGATGCAGCAGCGTATCGCCCGGCATGTAGTCGATGACGTTAACCACGGTGGACCATTTCCTTGGTAATTCGAACGACATCGGTGACCTCGCTCACCTGCGCAAAAGCGGGCGAGACGGAAGATGCCAGACGGCGCGAGAGTTCAATAACCTGGGGAGGCTCCACGTAGGCACGCCGCATGAGATCGATGTTCGAGAATAGCTCGTGCGTGCGGCCGCGGTCGAGGATGCGACCGTCGGCCATTACCACCGAGACGACTTCCATATCGTGGCAGACCATGATAACGGCGCAACCGCGCTCGGCCATGGTGCGCACTGTTTCCATGACGGTCATGCACTCGCGGTAATCAAGGCCGCTCGTGGGCTCGTCGAGCACGACGATCTTGGGCTCAACCACTACGACGGAGGCAAGCGCCACCATTTGTCGCTGACCGCGCGAGAGCGAGAAGGGCGCCTCGTCGGCCGGCAAGCCAAAGCGGTCGATGACGAGCTGGGCGCGACGCAGCGCCTCGGCACGGTCGATGCCGGTAAGCTCCAGGCCAAAGGCGACCTCGTCGAGCACGGTGTCCTTGCAGATCTGGCGGTCGGGGGTTTGGAAAAGGGTCGCGACCTCGCGAGCGATGAGGCTTCGCCCTCATGCGGCTCGTGGGAACGGCTGCGGTATCCAGTCCCGTGACGCGCACGCTGCCCGAGGCGGGCTTAAGCAAGCCTGTGAGCAGTTTGGTGAGCGTGGTCTTGCCGGCGCCGTTTTGGCCGACGATGCCCACGAGCTCGCCAGGATAGAGCGTCAGGCTAAGGTCGTGTACGGCGGCTCCGCCATTGGGATAGGCAAACTCAACATGGTCGAAGGTGAGTACGGGTTCGGCGTCCTTGGCATGAGGGCGCAACGACGGTGCATGCGGGGAACCGGCGGGCGTCTGGGCTTCGATGGCCACGTGTGCGGGGTCGACTATGCCCGAAATCAGGCGCTCGGCCTCATCGACATCCAAGCAGGGGGTACCGCTTACCAGGCCATCAGCCTCGAGGCTATTGAAGATGCGCGTGACGCGAGGGCAGTCGACGCCGATGGCACGGAGCTCGTCGGTATGCGCGAAGACCTCGTGTGGCTCGCCCTGCAGCGCAATTTCGCCATGGTTGAGCACGAGCACGCGGTTGCAGTACTCCGAGAGCAGGGCGACCTTTTGCTCAACGACGACGATGGTGATTCCAAGTGTGCGGTTTGCCTCACGCAGCGTCTCGAAGACCAACGTGGAGCTGGCGGGGTCGAGTGCCGCGGTGGGCTCGTCGAGAACCAAGACGCGCGGACGCATGGCGAGGATGGCGGCGATGGCTACCTTTTGCTTCTGTCCGCCCGAGAGGGTGGCGATCTCGCGGTCGCGCAGGTCGCTGATGCCGACGGTCTCGAGCGTTTCGCTCACGCGCTGCTCGATCTGGTCGTGGGGAACGCCAAAGTTCTCGAGGCCAAAGAGCATCTCGTCCTCGACGACCGAAGCGACCATCTGCGTGTCGATATCCTGCAGCACGCTGCCGACGATTTGCGACACGTCGGTCAGCGAGACCTCGCAGGTGTCGTGGCCGTCAACCATGACGGACCCAAAGAACGTGCCGGTGTAGTGGTGGGGCACGGCACCCGACAGGCAGGCAGCAAGCGTGGACTTGCCGGCGCCCGAGGGCCCGATGATGCCGATGAAATCTCCCTTGTTCACGCTGAGCGAGATGTGGCTGAGCGCCTGCTCGGTTTGCGTGCCATAGGAGAACGAGACATCGTCGACGTTGATGATCGTTTTCATGGATACCTTTCATAGTCAATGGACGTTCTTACATGACCAGTCGTTTAAGAACGTCCCCAAAAGCTAGTCGTTTGGGACAGTCTTTGGTGGTGAAGCACGGAGACGGCTTTACGAGGGGCCCCAGGTTGGCGCGAGAAAGAGGAGCGAAGCGTACTTGGGTACGCGAGCGACGAATGAACGCCAAGATGGGGTGGCTCGTAAAGTCGAACGGGCTAGTTGAGCTTCAGGGCCTTCTGGATGGGCAAGTAGAGGGCGCCGACCAGAATGGCG
>URVK01000050.1 GCA_900551305.1 uncultured Collinsella sp. | reverse complement strand
TCTCGAACACCGAGGACGTGACCGTGGCCGTCGACTTCCTTCGCGAGGTTAACAGCGGCAAGATCGATACCCTGTCCGGCCGCACCATTGTAGTGGGCGGCGGCAACGTGGCCATCGACGTTGCCCGCAACGCCTGCCGTCTGGGCTCTGAGCATGTTGAGATGTTCTGCCTGGAGAGCGAGGCCCAGATGCCCGCCAGCGAGGAGGAGCGTCGCGAGGCCGTTGAGGACGGCGCTCACATCAGCTGCGGCTGGGGCCCCAAGGAGATTCACCTGGACGAGGCCGGTCGTGTGTGCGGTATCACCTTCAAGCGCTGCACGCGCGTCTTTGACGACGAGGGCCGTTTTGCGCCCGAGTACGACGAGAACGATCTGCGCCGTGTCGATGCCGACCGTGTCGTCATGTCGATTGGCCAGTCCATTGTGTGGGGCGACCTGCTGGCTGGCTCCAAGGTGGAGCTCGGCCGCGGCCAGGGTGCCCTTGCCGATCCCCAGACTTACCAGACCGCCGAACCCGACATCTTTGTGGGCGGCGACGTCTACACCGGCCCCAGCTTTGCCATCGACGCTATCGCCGCCGGCCACGAGGCCGCGGTGTCCATCCATCGCTTTGTGCAGCCGGGCTCCACGCTCACCATCGGCCGCAATCAGCGCCGCTACACCGCGCTCGACCGCGACGACGTTGTGCTCGAGAGCTACGACAACGCGAGCCGCGAGGTTGCGCATGTGGACCGCGAACGCGAGAAGGCTGCGCCGTTTAGCGAGTATGTTGAGACCTTTACCGAGGAGCAGGTGCGCGCCGAGACCGCCCGCTGCCTGGGCTGCGGCGCCTCGATCGTCGACCCTAACAAGTGCATCGGCTGCGGCCTGTGCACCACCAAGTGCGCGTTTGACGCTATCCATCTGTATCGCGACCGCCCCGAGTGCTCCACGATGGTCAAATACGAGCAAA
The DNA here is from genome assembly GCA_900551305.1 of uncultured Collinsella sp. Taxonomy (GTDB): domain Bacteria; phylum Actinomycetota; class Coriobacteriia; order Coriobacteriales; family Coriobacteriaceae; genus Collinsella. The sequence goes on along the minus strand of URVK01000050.1, from coordinate 7,995 downwards.
AGCTCCCAAGCCTGGGCAAGTACGCGCTCAAGCGCGCCATCAAGATTAAGTTCGGTCGCAAGTAAGTAGCCATAACGGGAACGGCGGAAGAAAAAGTGCATGAATTGGGGATCGTCTATCACATCATTCGCGATGTCGAGAACGTGGCGCGCGCCAATGGCGTGCGTCGCGTTTCGAGCGTCACGCTGCTGCTGGGCGAGGTCTCGGGCGTCGTTCCCGACTTGCTACTCGACGCTTGGCGCTGGGCAGCAGATAAAAAGCCTATCGCGCAGGGCGCGGAGCTTATCGTGGAGCCCGTCGAGGCCGTGACACATTGCGAGGCGTGCGGCCGCGACTACGCGACGGTCGAGCACGGCAAGACCTGTCCCCATTGCGGTAGCGGCGAGACATACCTGCTGCAGGGCCAAGAGGTCATGATCAAACAGATCGAGACCCCCGACGAGGACCCGGCAGACGCTGCTCCTGACGGCCTCTCCGACGTCCCCGACGCCGTCGACGCCGCCAACCCCCTCCACATCGCCTAGGATTCCCTATAAGTTGCGGTGAAATAGTTCCTAAATTCAGCCTTCTGGCTCTTAAACAAGAACTATTCCACCGCAACTATTTTGAGTGGTTTCATAGACCATAAGTCACGAAAATAGTCAAGCCATGTCTGTTTAAACAAAATAGCGGCAGTACAAGCGCATTCGCGCTTGCCTAAAATCGATATTAATGAACAGCCTGCTTGTATCTGTAAAATGCATGGCTTGATGAGCGACGCCTTGTCGTGTAATGAGTCAAAAAGCAGTAACGTAATCAACTTGTAACAAACCTAGACGTTTAAACAAATAAACCAACCTTTTGCGAATTTAGCTATAATTCCACAAACCAAACAGGTATACTTCCTTAATGTCGTGTAGGAAATACGTAGACAAAAAGGAGGTTATGTGATGGTAAGTATTGTTCTTGCTAGCCACGGGGACTTGGCAGCTGGAATCAAGCAGACGGGCTCGATGGTCTTTGGCGATCAGCCGTCTGTTGCCGTGGTCTCGCTCGAGCCGAGCATGGGCCCCGACGACTTCCGTGCCAAGGTCGAGGAAGCAATCGCTTCCTTCGAAGACCAGGAGCAGGTGCTCTTCCTCGTTGATCTGTGGGGCGGCACGCCGTTCAACCAGATCAGCGGGCTCATCGAGGGCCACGATTCCTGGGCTATCGTCACCGGTGTCAACCTGCCTATGCTCATCGAGGCATATTCGCAGCGCTTTGACGCAAAGAACACTGCACATGCGATCGCAAAACATCTCGTGACTGAGGCTAAGGCTGGCGTGCGCGTCAAGCCCGAGTCTCTGGAGCCCGAGGAGAAGAAGCCGGCTGCGGCCGCTGCTGCTCCTGCAGGCGCCATCCCTCCGGGAACGGTCATCGGCGATGGGCACATCAAGATCGCCCACGTCCGTATCGACACCCGTCTGCTTCATGGTCAGGTGGCCACCACGTGGACCAAGCAGATCAACCCCAACCGCATCATCGTGGTTTCCGACGGCGTTGCTCACGACGAGCTCCGTAAGACCATGATCGAGCAGGCTGCCCCTCCGGGAGTCCATGCCAACGTCGTGCCCATCAAGAAGATGGCCGAGGTCGTCAAGGACACGCGCTTTGGTGACACCAAGGCCATGCTGCTCTTCGAGAACCCGCAGGATCTGCTCAGGGCCATCGAGGCCGGTGTCGACATCAAGGAAGTCAACATCGGTTCCATGGCTCACTCCAAGGGCAAGGTCGTCGTCACCAACGCCGTCGCTATGGGCGATGACGACGTTAAGACCCTCGAGGTCCTCAAGGCCAAGGGCGTCAAGTTCGAGGTCCGCAAGGTTCCTTCGGATTCCTCCGAGGATCTCGACGCCATGTTGAAGAAAGCTAAGGCCGAACTGGCCGCTCAAGCATAGTAAAGGAGGGTCCGATACATGTCTGCAATCACTATTCTGCTTGTTGCGATTGTCGCGTTGCTTGCCGGTATGGAAGGTATTCTGGATGAGTTCCAGTTCCATCAGCCGCTCGTGGCATGCACGCTTATCGGTCTCGTAACCGGTCACCTTCAGGAGGGCATCCTCCTGGGCGGTTCGCTCCAGATGATGGCCCTTGGCTGGGCTAACGTCGGCGCCGCCGTCGCGCCTGACGCCGCTCTGGCCTCGGTCGCTTCTTCGATCATCATGGTGCTCGCCCTCAATGGCGGCGCCACCGATTCGGCCAAGGCCGTTACCGCCGCCATCGCCGTCGCCGTCCCGCTGTCGGTCGCTGGTCTGTTCCTGACCATGATCTGCCGTACCCTGGCTACCGCTATCGCTCACGCTATGGACGGTTGCGCCGAGAAGGGCGACTTCTCCGGCATCGAGCGCTGGCAGTACGCTGCCATCCTCATGCAGGGCCTTCGCATCGCCATCCCGGCAGTACTTCTGTGCATCATCCCGGCCGAGGCCGTTACCAACGCGCTTAACGCTATGCCCGACTGGCTGTCCGGCGGCATGGCTGTCGGCGGCGGCATGGTCGCTTCCGTCGGTTACGCCATGGTCATCAACATGATGGCCACCAAGGAGACCTGGCCGTTCTTCATCCTCGGCTTTGTCCTTGCTGCCATCCCTCAGCTCACGCTGATCGCCCTTGGCCTCATCGGCATCTCCCTTGCCCTCATCTACCTTGGCCTCAAGGATCTGGCCAAGCAGGGTGGCGGCATGGGCGGTGGCTCCGGTGACCCGCTCGGCGACATTCTGAACGATTACGAGTAGGAGGGGAGTGATACATATGGCAGAGAACAAGATTCAGCTCACCAAGGCTGACCGCAAGAAGGTTTGCTTCCGTCATCAGTTCCTTCAGGGCTCGTGGAACTACGAGCGTATGCAGAACGGCGGCTGGTGCTTCGCAATGATCCCTGCGATCAAGAAGCTCTACACCAACAAGGATGACCAGATTGCCGCTCTTAAGCGCCACCTGGAGTTCTATAACACCCATCCCTATGTTTCCGCCCCCGTCATTGGCGTCACCCTCGCTCTCGAGGAGGAGCGCGCCAACGGTGCTCCGATCGACGACGTCGCCATTCAGGGCGTCAAGGTCGGTATGATGGGCCCGCTCGCCGGCGTCGGCGACCCCGCCTTCTGGTTCACCCTTCGCCCGATTCTGGGCGCTCTGGGCGCTTCCCTGGCCCTGTCCGGCAGCATCGCCGGTCCGCTGCTGTTCTTCTTCGCGTGGAACATCATCCGTTACGCCTTCCTGTGGTACACGCAGGAGTTTGGCTACAAGGTCGGCTCCTCCATCGCCAAGGACCTCTCCGGCGGTCTGATGGGCAAGGTCACCGAGGGCGCTTCCATCCTGGGTATGTTCATCATCGGCGCCCTGGTCGAGCGCTGGGTGTCCATCTCCTTCACCCCGGTCGTCTCCAAGGTCACGCAGTCTGCTGGCGCCTTTATCGACTGGGCTAACCTGCCCTCCGGTTCTGAGGGTGTCAAGGAAGCACTGACGATGTATAACTCCATCGGTGCTAACGCTCTTGATCAGGTGAAGGTCACCACGCTTCAGGCCAACCTCGATCAGCTCATCCCCGGTCTTGCCGCCGTGTGCCTGACCCTGCTGGTCTGCAAGCTCCTCAAGAAGAAGGTCAGCCCGATCGTCATCATCCTGGCTCTCTTCGCCATCGGCATCATCGGTCGCGTCTGCGGCTTCATGTAAGCACGCTTCGGCTTAAGACCGAGAATTGCTAGGCAAGGGCTTTTGAGCCATTGAAACGGACCGCACCCGGTGGGTACACTGGATGCGGTCCGATTGTTTTATTTGGAGGGCGAGGCGCGCATGGCGCAATCTCAGAACAGCACGGTCGATCTGGCAACGCCGGCAACCTGCCTGATGGGGCTTACCAGCCACGGTAACGTGATGGTGGGCAATAAGGCGTTCGAGTATTACAACGAGCGCAATCCCGAGGATTATATTCAAATCCCGTGGGACGAGGTTGACTATATCGCCGCCGAGGTTTTGCGCGGCACCAAGAAGATCACGCGTTTTGCCATCTTCACCAAGGACAACGGTCACTTTACGTTTTCGACGCGCGACGACAAAGAGACGTTGCGCGCGGTCCGCAAGTACGTCGACGAGGATAAGCTCGTGCGTTCGCCCGACTTCATCGATGTGACGGCCAAGGGCGCCAAGAGCATCCCCTCCGTCATCAAAAACCTCTTCCACAAAGGCAACTAGTCTCCTCATAAGTTGCGGTGAAATAGTTCTTAAATACGGCTTTAGATGCTTCAGACAGGAACTATTCCACCGCAACTTCGAAGTCTAGTCATGCGACGTATGGCGATGCAGTAAATCTGCTACACTAGTACAACATGCCTCCGTAGCTCAGGGGATAGAGCACCGCTCTCCTAAAGCGGGTGTCGTGCGTTCGAATCGCACCGGGGGCACCAGAAGAAATTGCAGGTCAGACGGTATAAATCGTCTGACCTGCTTCTGTATAGATAGGGCTAAATAGACGATAGAGGGGTGAAAAAGGGGTGAAAGAAAGTTCTATGATGAAAACAGCTCGCCTACATATTTCACTCCGATATTTCACCCAAATATCCGGTTTTCAACCCTTTCCACAGTCTGCGGGCTTATAAGAAGCCCTTCGGCCATGGAAAGCGTTGAAAACCTAGGGTGACGTTGCTGCGAGATGGGCGAGTTTCCAACAGCCCCCGGCGTCTTCGGGTTTCGCCTGGGACCCTGCGACACCGTGGACCGTCGAAAACTCGCCCTTCCGCTTGGAAGAGGGCTTTTACCCCTTAAAATTGTCCGAAAGTGACAACGACGCAGGAGGTCCGGTATGCCTGCCAGCAAGAAAGAGGCAAAAGAGTTTGTTAAGCGGTGGCAGAAGCGCCTTGCCGCCATCCCCGCGGGCTCCAACAACGAGCAGCAGGACACGCAAAAGTTCTGGGTCGACCTGCTCATCAACGTCCTGGGCATCCCATCCAACACCATAGACAGCTTCGTTGACTTCGAGCGGAAGGTGAGAGGCCGTCGCATCGACGTGTTCGTCTCTGACCACAACTTCCTCTGCGAGCAGAAGTCGTGGGGCATCGACCTCGATAAGCCCGAACCCAGGAACGGCGGCATGGAGACGCCGCTCCAGCAGGCCATGTGGTACGCGCGGCACCTGCCGTACTCCGAGCGTCCCCGCTGGGTGATGACGTGCAACTTCGGGACCTTCCGTCTCTACGACCTCGACAACGAGCGGCCCGAGGACACCGTGCAGGAGTTCTCCCTCGAAGAGCTCCAGGACAGCCTGTACCTTCTCTCCTTCCTGACCTCCAACGAGACGAGCCGCCTGCACAAGGAGCAGCAGCTCTCCATCGAGGCCGGGGCCTACGTCTCCAGGCTCTACGATGCCCTCGCCAAGCAGTACCACCACATCGAGGAGAAGGACGAGCGCGCGCAGGAGGAGCAGCGCTCGCTCAACGTGCTCATCACCCGAATCATCTTCCTGCTCTACGCCGAGGACGCCGACCTCCTGCAATCGCACCAGGCGTTCGGTAGGTACTGCGAGGGTGACCCTGCCAAGCTCCGCCGCAAGCTGGTGGACCTGTTCGAGGCGATCGACACGCCCTTAGAGCAGAGGGACGAGTACATGGACGAGGACCTCGCGGCCTTCCCTTACGTGAACGGCGGTCTGTTCGCCGACTCCTCCATCATCGTCCCACAGATGACCCCGGAGATTCTCGAGGCCATTACCGACGCGTCCCAGGACTTCGATTGGCGCGAGATCTCGGGCGTCATCTTCGGCGGCGTGTTCGAGGGCACGCTGAACCCCGAGACGCGCCACGCCGGGGGCATGCACTACACGAGCGTCGAGAACATCGAGCGCTGCCTCAAGCCGCTCTTCCTCGACGAGCTGTGGGACGAACTGCACGAGGCCGAGGGCGAGAAGACAGCTGCCAAGCGCAAGCAGGCCCTGGCGAGGCTGCACGACAAGGTGGCCTCCATCACCATCGGCGACCCGGCATGCGGCTCGGGCAACTTCCTTACCGAGGCGTACCGGCAGCTGCGCACCATCGAGAACCGAATCATCGAGGACGAGCTCAGCGAGGAGACCGGCAACGCGGGGCAGACGTCCCTCGTCGTTGCGCAGGACAGCCCTGTCCGCGTGTCCCTGGACCAGCTGTACGGCATCGAGATAAACGACTTCGCCGTCTCGGTCGCTAAGACCGCCCTTTGGATCACCGAGGAGCAGATGCTCCGAAAGACGCAGGAGATATACGTCGACTACGACTTCGACTTCCTGCCGCTCAGGAGCCTCAGCAACCTCCATGAGGGCAACGCCCTCAAGACCGATTGGTCCGAGGTGTTCCCCGATGACCTCACGTACCTCGTGGGCAATCCGCCCTTCCTTGGGGCCCGTAACCAGTCCAAGGAGCAGAAGGCGGAGCTCCTTGAGGTCTTCGACGGAGCGAAGAACGCAGGCAACATCGACTACTGCGGGGCCTGGTACATGAAGGCCGCGAGGTTCACGCAGGGAAAGCGCGCGCGCTGCGCCCTGGTCTCTACCAACTCGATATGTCAGGGCGAGCAGGTCGCCAACCTCTGGAAACCCCTGCACGACCTGGGTATCCACATCGACTTCGCGCACAACACCTTCCGCTGGGACAACGAGGCTGCGGACAAGGCACATGTGTTCTGTGTCATCGTCGGGTTCTCCCGCGAGTCGGGGACCAAGACGCTCTTCTACCACGCGACCCCGGACAGCGACGAAGAACAGATTCCCACGGCTCGAATCAATGCGTATCTGAAAGACGCTCCGGACGTTTTTGTCTACAGCAGAAGTAAGCCATTATCAGATGTTCCAGAAATGGGAATAGGCTCCCAGCCTATAGACGACGGCAATTACCTTTTCACTGATGAGCAGAAAATCGAATTCTTGCAAAGTGAACCTGGTGCAGAGAAATTCTTTCACAAGTGGCTTGGATCACAAGAATTTATCCGTGGCAAAAGCCGTTGGTGTTTATGGCTTGGGAACGCAAATTGGGATGAGCTAAAGAATCTGCCTAAATGCAGGGAAAGGGTTGAAGCGGTACGCCGGTATCGGCTCAAGAGCAAGAGAAGTCAGACCGTTAAGGCTGCGGAGTGCCCTGCCCATTTTGGAACTGAAATCCTGTCGGACACAGATTCAATCTTGATACCAGAGGTTTCATCAAGCCGAAGGCGATACATCCCAATGGGGTTCGTCGATGCTGAGGTCTTTTGTAGCAATAAAGTTCGTCTTATCCCAAATGCAACTCTCTATCAATATGGGGTGTTGCAGTCCCAATTTCATAATGCATGGGTTAGGGTCGTGACCGGAAGACTGAAAGATGATTATCAGTACTCGGCTGGTATTGACTACAACAACTTCGTCTGGCCCGAGCCCACGGAATCCCAACGCGAGGAAGTCGAGCGCTGTGCCCAGGCCGTGCTCGACGCCCGGGATGCCCAAGAAGGTGCGACGCTCGCGGACATGTACGATCCCAAGAACGAGACGTTCTTCCCCGAGCTGATGGCGGCGCACAAGGCGCTCGACACTGCCGTTGAGGCCGCCTATGGCGTTGATTTCGGCGGAGACGAGGAGAAGATTGTCGCCCACCTCTTCAACTTGTACGCCGAGAGGGTCGGGGCGTAGCAATCGGCCTTGCGGCCGATGGGTCCCGCTTATGGGCGGGACCCCCGCGACGCGCGGCGTCGCTCTCGCTGCGGCTCCCTGGCAACGCTCCCCAGGGTCGCGTTTCGTCCGCCTCCGCTCACACCGGCCCCACCCGGCGAACGGCTGCGCTCGATGGCTTCCAGAAGTCGCCATCGCTCCGCCGTGGTCGCCGGGCGGGGCCTCTCGCGTCGGGTCGCCGAGCGCCGTCGTACGACGCTCCCCATGGGTCGCGTCTCCTCGGCGTCGGCTCAACCGTCGCTCACCTGCCCGGGCTCGCGTTGCCTCGGCAACCGGCTCGCTCCGTGCAGGCAAGATATGGATTCCGTTGC
>URVK01000049.1 GCA_900551305.1 uncultured Collinsella sp. | reverse complement strand
GCAGGACCTCCCTTAACCATGCGAGCCAGCGCGGGGTTCGCGAGCAGGCCACGCCCTAGCATTACATGGCGCGTGTCGGGATAGGCCTCCGCCAGCGCGTCCATATCCTCAAGATCGAAAATGTCGCCGTTATAGGCCACCGGAAACGGCGCACGCTCCAGCGTCTCGCCGTAAAACTCCTTGCGCGGCGAGCCCGTATAACGGTCCTTCTGTACGCGCGGGTGCACAATCAGCTCTGCCAACGGCATGCGGCAATACAGATCGAGCACGCGCTCGTATTCGTCGTCATTCTCCAGCCCCAGCCTGGTCTTTACCGACACCGGCAACGGCGACCGCTCGCACACATCGCTTAAGAACGCCTCGAGCTCGTCGAGATTGCGCAAGAAACCCGAGCCCTTGCCCTTGGCAACAACTGTACCCGAGGGGCAGCCAAGGTTGAGATTGACCTCGCGGTAGCCCATGTCAGCGAGCACCTGTGCCGCCCACACAAACTCGTCCGCGTTCTTAGACATCAGCTGAGGCACTACGTTGAGCCCCTGGTTATTGGCAGGATCGATCTCCTTAAACGCTTTGCCGCCAAAGCGGTTTCCCACCCGCGGCGGCGGTAAAAACGGCGTGTAATAGCAATCGAGCGCGCCGAAACACTCCGCATGCACGCGACGGAACACATGCCCGGTAATCCCCTCCATAGGGGCCAACGATAGAATCATCTACTCTTCTCTCAGATCAATACGGCAAAGGGACTGCCCCCTTGTCACATGAATTATGCCTTGTGCCTCGGGCGATTCACAAGGAAGAGGTAACTACTAAACGATGACTACCCTCTAGCCGCACCCCATACAACGAGGTCTAATACTTTTCCGAGAAGTGAACGACCGTTTTTTGGACCCCCGAAGCATCGACATTTTCTGACGCCAAAACCGCAGGATTCAACGATCAAAACCGCAGGAAATTACATCTCAAAAGTGTCGACGCTTCGGGGGTCCATTTTGACTCGTTCACTTCTCGGAAAAGTATTAGGCCTCGAATTCACAAGCCGCTCAATGTGACAAAGGGACTGCCCCTTTGTCACATTCAATGAAAAGGGCACCGATGTTAGTCGATGCCCCAAAGCGGCTGCAGGTTAAGCCCTACAGCGTATGTCTAAGACGAATCGAACTATTCGTCCCAGGAGAGGTTCTTACCAGTCTTTTTTGCCAGCAGCAAGAGCAGGCCGATAATAACGTTGCATGCGATGCAGAAGATGAAGACGCCCTGGAAGGAGCCGACAAGCTCATAGACCTTCATCATAACGGGCATGCCAAAGGCGCCGACGATATAGCCCACGGAGCAGATCAGCGCGAAGATGCGACCGAAATCGCGGGAGCCAAAGACATCCATAACCAAAACGGTCAGGGCAGTGCCAGCGATGACGTACATTACGTCGTTCACGCCTGCTGCGAGGATGCTGAGCGTCGAGTTGCCGCTGCTCATCATGAGCATGACAAAGGAGAGGATGGAGACAGCGAGCCAGCCCAGAATGGCCTTCGTGCTGCCGAACCTATCGCAAGTGGTGCCGACGATCGGATTGAGGAACAGATCGAAGAGCGATGCAGCGGATACCATGAAGCCGCCCACCATGGGGCTAAAACCAACCTCGGAAGCATACGTCGGGAAGAGCTGGTTCATGCAGCAAGTGAGCTGAACGAGACAGAGGAAGCCGATGCAGAAGAAGAAGGCAGGCGACTTAATGGCGCGCGCATAGCTAACGCCACGCGTGCTATCCTCGGTCGTCTCCTCGGTCTCGGTGACCGTCTCGCCCTCGACGTAGCCATAGGGCAGCATGCCCTTGTCCTGAGGCTTGTAGCGGATGATCAGAATGGAAGCTGGGAGAATGAGCACTGCGGAAACACCGGCGAGCACCAGATAACCAGTTCTCCAGCCAGCGGCCTCGATGACAGAGGTGATGACGGGACTCATGATGAGCATGTAAATCGAGTTCACTGCCCAAGCGAGACCGATTGCCAGGCCACCAGATTTTTTGAACCACTGGTCAATAACGTCGGACATAGCGACGCCGGTGGTGAAGGCGAAGCAAACGCCAATCAGGGCGCCAGCGGCGATGAACATCCAGACTTCGGTGTAGAAGGCCATGCCTGCGCCGGCAGCGAGCAAAATAAGCTCGACAACGGGGAGCCAAACCTTGCCAACGACCTTGGGAATGAGTTTTCCGACAAACGGAAGAGCTGCCGCAAGACCAATGAGCGTTGCGGTGAAGTAATACGAGAAGATGGAATAGTCAAACCCGAACTCCTCGCACACGGGTGCGACGAAGGAGCCCGCGATGACGCTATAGGATCCGGTCGTGCCGGCAGACATAAGGCCGAGCGCGATTACGAGAACCCATGCGTAAACCTTGCTGCTCTTTAACTTTGCATTTTCCATTGATACAGCTCCTAGAGACCCAGAAGGGCACACATAACGGCCTTGATGGTGTGCTGACGGTTCTCTGCCTCACGGAAGATGACCGAAGCGTTGGCCTCAAAGCACTCGTCGGCAATCTCAAAGCCCTCGGTGATGATCTCGCGATGGAGGTCGTTCTTGCACTGGTCGAGGAGCATTTTGCCGACACGGTGATCTGCGTTATGGACAGAGGGAAGCTCATGCATGCAGAAGATGTCGGGATTGTTGGTGCGCTTGCACAGCTCGCTGGTGACGCGATAGGGGTACAAAGACTTGGCATCGCCCAGCCAGGAGTTGTAGTCGTCGGGATCCAGAACCTCTTCGCCGCACTCGGGGTTGATGTAGCGCCACTCCTCGGTAACGATAACGTCAACGCCATCCAGGGCATCGAGGTCAGAGGTGATGGTAAAGGTCCTATTGGGAGCGTACTTGGCGTAGCAGGCCTCCACCTCTTCGATCATTTCCTTGCACATCTGATGACGGAGGTCGTCGGGGCCGATGGCGAGGAAGTCCATGTCGAGCATAGCGCACAGACGGCCATACCACACCGGGGCGCCGGCGCAGTTGCCAACGAAAGCCATCTTCTTGCCGCGGCTCGTACGCAAACCGCCCCATTGCTCTTCCATCGTAAGAGCGTCAGCGAGCATCTGAGTCGGGTGATCGCCGAGAGTAAGGGCATTGATGACCGGGATGTCAACCAGGTCGGCGACGTCATAGAGGAACTGCTCGTCCTTCTGTGCGCGGTAGACGATGAGATCATACATGCCGTTAAAGACGCGCATGGCGTCCTTGACGGTCTCGCAGTCACCCATGTGGGAGTTGGTCAGATAAGTGAAGCCCATGCCCAAATCGTTGCAGGAGGTCTCGAATGCGCAACGAGTACGGGTCGAGCCCCACTCAAAGTTGGCGAGGACGTTTTTGCCGGGGAAGTAGCGCTGGTCGACACCAGACTTCTTCTGAGCCTTAAGGTTCCAGGCAAGATCGATGAGATAGCGGAAATCCTCGGAGGAGAGATCATGGATGTTGATGTAGTCGCGACCGCGGAGGCTGTTGTTCATGCCTATTTCCTTTCGAATTATTATCAAAATTATTGTTGAATGTGTCCCCGAGGAAAACACGGATATCCCTCGGGGAGCGGTACATGTGGCGCCTAAGCCAAAGAGCGCAGGCTCTAAGGCTCACTAACGACTGGCCGCCACGTCCTTAGTCCAGCAGTGCACGCCGCCGCCGGACAGGTTAAGCGCGAGGGAATCAATCATGATGACCTTGCGATCGGGGAAGCAGCTCTCAAGAACTGCCTTGGCCTGCTCATCCTTCTCTTTCACGACCTCGCTCATGCCCTCGTGGTAATAACGCTGGCCAAGAACGACGCCGTTGCAAATCAGGAAGTTGCAGTAGCTCGCTGCGGCGTAGAAGTGGACGGGGCCCTCGGGCCAGGGGGTGCCATCCATAAACTTGCCGCCCATTTCGTCGATGAAGCCCTTATAGAGCTCGTAATCTTCATCGCCAGGGGCGATAACGACTTCAATAGGCTCGGCGGTGGGCATACGAACGATCTCGAAGGGCTTGCCCTCCCAGTCCGTTTCGTTGCTCAGGATCTCGTAGGCTGCCTCAATGCGGCGACGAGACTCTGCTCCAGCCTTGCTCGAGGCTGCCTCTTCATCGGACACCTCGGCAAGAAGAATCTTGTTCGGAGTGATAAAGCGACACATCTCATCAATGTGAGCTGCAAAGCTCATGCCAAAGACGGGAGTTCCGTCTTCCTTCTCGTCGAGGATGCCCAGTCGATAGTCGTCGTCCTCGAGCATAGGCTGCGGAAGCCAGATAACCTTGTTGAGGTTGTAGATGCGCTTATACTCGGCCTCTACTTCCTCTTTCGTGAACTCGGGATTACGCTTGCGGCATTCCGTGTCCTCGATGGCGATCAGAGTGCCGTGACCGTCAAACTCGCGGTCGCCGCCCTCCGAAACCATTTCGGAATTGACGATATCGAAGCAACCGAGCGCAACCGCCATGTGAACGGCTGCCTTACGTGCGGACTGGCACTCCGGGGAGTTCTTGTCCCACACGCCGTAATAGGTCCAAGCGGGGTTGACCATATAAGAATGGCCCTTGTCGTCGACCATGATGCTGGGACCGTTGTCGCGGACATAGAAGTTGGAGTCTTCGAACTGCGTGATCTCGATGCGATCGAGATCAACCCCCTCCTCCTTCAGGCGCGAGCAAGCCTCCTCATAGGAGCCGGGGGTGCCGCAATTGAGGTTGACCGTAACGTCGCCATACTCGAGCAGAGCCTTGATCACGTCAACGCAGGGCTGGCGGTTATCGTAGCCCTCTGCACGGATGTAATCGGGAAGCCATGTCACATAGACGTTGGAGCGCTTCTCGAACTCGCCCGGCATACGATAGTTCTCGTACATGGTTGGTCCTTCCGTCGGGTTTCCCGCGATGCTGTCCGGCCGCGACAATAGCGGGGTTTCACCTGCTATAGTACTACTATACCTACCGTTCGGTAGATAATTTTGAATAATTGCCGCTCGCCTACTGATACATACCGTTCGCCGTATATAGTGGTCATGTTTGGACACGAATTGATGTTCCGTTGCCATCCTTAATAATGTTGGTAGTGCGGAAGTGATTTGCAATGGAGAAATGCAGCGTGAGCACAAGAAAAAAAATATTGGACGCAATGTACGATCTTGTGGCAGAAGTCGGTTATGACAAAGCGTCTATCGGAAAGATTTGCGACTTTGTCGGTATATCCAAGCCGTCGGTGTACTACTACTTTCCCTCAAAAGAGGAGATTTTCACTACGCTCTTGGACAGCATGTTTCCGACCATTGACTATCAGCGCGACTACTCGCTAATAGTCGATAGGGACGGGTTCAAGGCCGCGCTTATCGAGCTCGGCAATTCAGTTATAGGTGGCTATCGAAGCGATGAAAAGCGCCGGCGCGTGCTGGCCGAGGTTAGCGTTCAAGCAAATCGAATTCCTGCAGTTCAGGAACGTCAAGCGACGGCGACCAAACGAACCATGGATGCGCTTAAAGACATCCTTCTTCATGGTGTAGAGATTGGCGCGTTTTCCGATAGCGCCGACGTAATGCTCTACGTACAAATTCTTTATACCGTTCTGGAGGGAGCAAGCAATACGGTCGCTCAAGGTGAGGATATTGATGAAAAAGCGGTTTGGGCGGGAATAGTCGAGCTTATGTTCAAATAAACCAGCCAAGATGAAGCGCATGTTGGCACCCATGGTGCCTGCGGGCAACCTTTAAAACGAAAACAGGGGTCGACTCCAGTCTGGCTTGGAGTCGACCCCTGTTGCGTGGCAATCTATGCCGATGCAAATCGGCGCTTATTACTTTTCAGCAGCCTTATTGAGAAAGCCGGAAACGATAGCAAACGCAGCAATCATAAGGTTGCAGGCAATGCAGAAGATAAATACTCCCTGGAATGACCCTGCCATGCCGTAAACCTTCATCATGACCGGCATTCCAAAAGCACCGACGACATAGCCCGCTGAGCAAACGATCGAATAGATCCTTCCAAAATCGCGTGATCCAAAGAGCGAGAGGAGAAGCATCGGCATTGCGGTTCCAACGATGGCGAACATGACATCGTTTACACCAGCTGCAATGATGGAAACGGTCTCATTGCTTCCGCCAATGATAGGAAGCAGGAATGAAAGAATGCTGACACCTGTCCATGCGACCGTTGCTTTAATAGCGCCAAGCTTGTCGCATGTTTTGCCCACGAAGGGATTTAGGAAGATATCGGAGAGTGAAGCTGCCGAGACCATTAAGCTTCCTACGATAGGATTGAAACCGACCTCGCTTGCATAGGTTGGAAACAGCTGGTTCATGCAGCAGGTGAGCTGCGCCACGCAAAGCAAGAGGACACAGAGAATAAAAGACGGCGTTTTCGCGGCATCGCGGAGTGCCATGCCCGAAAGGACATCTTCCTGCTCATCGGCGCTGCAGCTCTCATGGGTTTCGGAGGCGGTCTCTCCGTACGGAAGCATATTGCGATCAGAGGGGTTAAGGCGAATGATAAATGCGCTTGCAGGCAAAATCATAGCTGCAGAAACGGCCGCAAGCACGATGTATCCCGTACGCCAGCCTTGCTGCTCGATGACCAGCGTAATGACAGGACTCAATAACAGCGTGCAGAGAGAATTAACGCCCCAAGCGAGGCCGATGGCGAGACCGGACGATTTGCTGAACCATTGGTCAATGACATCGGACATGCAGACGCCCGTTGTAAACGAAAAGCAGATGCCGATCACTGCGGCGGAGACGGTGAACATCCAGACCTCGGTGTAGAACGCCATTGCGGCGCCGGCGGCAATAAGGACGAGTTCAATGCAAATATGCCATGGTTTGCCGATTACTTTTGGAATGAAGCGACTCAAAAGCGGAAGCCCAAGCGCAAGGCCAAGAAGAATCGCGGTGAAATAGAAAGAAAAAGAAGTGTAGTCAAAGCCCAGATCTTCACATACTGGAGCAACGAATGAGCCGGCAATAATGCTATATGTGCCAGTCGTTCCGGCGGACATTAAGCCGAGCGCAATAACGACGACCCAAGCAAATGCGCCGCTTTCACGGAGACAATCTTTTTTGGCTGGTGTGGTGAGAGTCATGGTTGCTCCATTTCTATCGGCAATACATCCTATATGCCTACCGATAGGTATATAAACCAGAGGACTCTTCGTCAAGCATTAAGCGGGGAGAGGGAGTTCTTAACCTGCCGAACGGTAATTAGACCCCGTTTTCGCAAGGGTCTCAATGTGACAAAGGGGCCGTCCCTTTGTCACATTATTCGGAGCGCAGGGCTTCGACGGGGTCCTTCTTGGATGCGCTACGGGCCGGCAGCAGGCCGGCAACAACCGTCAGCAGCACCGAAATTGCAATGAGCACCAGCGCATCCTGCACGGGCAGACTCATCAGGTTGGGGACCTTTTTGGCCGCAAGCGCCCAGGCATTGACCGGGAAACTCACGAGCACCACGACGACAATGGCAAAGACGCCGGCGATGAGGCCCTCGATAAAGGTCTCGGCATTGAATACGTTGGCCACGTTGCGCTTCGACGCACCGATTGCGCGTAGGATGCCGATCTCCTTCTTGCGCTCCAATACGCTGATGTAGGTGATGATGCCGATCATGATGGAGCTCACCACCAGGCTGATACTCACGAATGCGATGAGCACCAAGCTGATGGTGTTCACGATGTCGGTCACCGAGCCCATGATGATGCCCATGTAGTCGGTGTACGAAATTGCCCGATCATCGTGGCCAGCGGCTTTGACCTGCTTGTTGTACGCATCGATGTGATCGAGTACGCGCTCCTTGGCCTCAAAGTCGCGCGGGAAAATCTTAACCGAGATGGGGTCTGCCTCACCCGCATAGCCCAACGTGGTCAGATTGTTGTCGTAGGTGAGCTTCGAAGCCTTGGCATAGCTCATCATGAGCGAACTCAGGTCCTCGGCGTCCATGTTGAAATGGATGGCACGAGCAAAGGCGCTCGCATCCACGTGCATGGCGCTCGTCAGGTTGGCAAAACTCGAAGACATCTGCGTCGCCATCTGGTCCATAAGCCCCGCTGCGCCCGCCTTGAGCTGGGACGATACCGTCGACGCTATCTGCTCGCTGATTGCCTTCATCACCTGATCCATAGCCTGCTGCAGATACGGAGCCAGCTGCTTTTGCACATAGTCGGTCATCGCCTGTTGCAGGCGCTCAGCCAGGGCATCGCCGCCGAGCGCCTTCAATTGAGCCAGGCATTGCTGGGCTGCGGCATCATGCTCAAGATACGTCGAGAATGCGGCAGCGAGCTTTGACGCGTCTTTAAGATCTTCGGGCGACAGCGCCTTAAACTGATCAGACTGCAAAAAGCCCTCAAACAGCTGGTTGGCTAGTGCTCCCACCTGCTGCATTTGCTCGGGCGTGAGTTCCAGACCGTCAAAGATACCCGAGAAATCTGGGGTTGGCGCTTTTGCCATGATGTCGCTGAAGTCGATGTCCTTGCCAACGCCCGAAAGGTCAATGTCCAGCCCCGACAGATCGATGCCAGAAAGGTCCATACCGCCGGCCGCACCCGAGAGTGCAGACGCATCAAACGAGAACGCGCTCTTGAGCGCCGCCTCGTCCACACTGAACATGCTGCCCAAATCCACGCCTTGCTTGGCCTCGCCCTGCAGTTCATCGAAAGACTTGCCCGTAAAGACATCCGTCTCGGGGCGGGCGAGTTGCTCCTGCACAATCTGCGAATCGGCGGCGCGCTCCATAAGCTGACGAGTTAGTGCATGCGTATAGGCAATGCCCGGGGTCAATGCGCTCGCATTGGCCGTCTCGTTAGGTCGCACCACGCCCACAATGCGCACGTCAATACCGTCGGCAACCTTGGCCGTCATAAAGTCGGCATCGTCAGACATGTCAGTCCACATGCCGGTCTCTTCGTTTTTGCGATACGCATCGGCCGGCGACAGCACCTTAAACGTCGTGGACAGCGCATCGTCGTAGGTAAATTCGGTGCCGGTCTCGGGCGTTTCGACCCCACCGTCAGCCGTCATAGCACTGTTTACCAGATCGTTGAGCTCATTGATATCCAGCGCACCGATGCTGTAGAGCGTGTAGTCGCCCACCGTGCCACGGCTCGAAAGCACCATCACGGCTTCCTTTTGTCAACGCCA
>URVK01000048.1 GCA_900551305.1 uncultured Collinsella sp. | reverse complement strand
CGTAGCGAAGGCGCAGGGGCAGGTCGGCCGCGCGCATGCGAGTCGAAACCAGGCGAACGATCGGCAGCGTGTTGTCGGGACGGACCACCAGCAGGCGACCGTCGTCATCAAAGAGCTTAAACGGCGTATCCGCAATGCGGCCGCCTTCCTCGAGCGAACCCTTGTCCTCGAGTAGCGGCGTCTCGACCGGCAGGTAATGATGCTCCCTAAAGCAGCCCTTCACCGTCAGCGCGATCTCCTCGCGCGCCTGAGCCTCCTCGGGCAATATGTCCCGGAATCCCCACGGTGTGGCCGTCATCTGGTGAGCCTCCTCATGCTGTGTTTCATATAGAACGAAAGACCGGCATAGCTCCGCCGGTCTTCTGGGTACTTTAGCATACTAGAGTGTTTGCGGGGAGAATCGTCCTCCTCGGCTCACACCGTATTCATTTGGAAACATAGGGCAAGCGGTTAGCAGCAGTCTCTTGTCACAACGCAAAAAGGGCGCCCGCGCAATTGCGGACGCCCTTGTGCAGGGTCGAGATATCAACCAGCCAAGATATCGGACCCGTGACCAGCTCTTAGTAGTCGAACTGGTGGTAGTAGCGGCGGTACTTGAGGTTGTGCTTGGTGACCAGCTCGTAGTTGCGCGCGAGGCGGTCGGTGGTCAGCACGGACAGGATCCAGGGGGACACGATGACGCGGAAGTCGTCGTCCAGGCCCGGGATCGCGTACTCGGCGGTGTCGATGATGACGTAGTCCTCGTCGCCGGTCACGCCGCTGGTGAGGAAGGCGCGGACGCGCTCGTCGAGGGCGCGGCACTCGTCCTCTCCCATGAACAGGAACACCGGGACGCCGGGCTCGAGCAGCTCGAGCGTGCCGTGGAAGAAGTCGTGCGAGGTGATGTGGCGGATGCGCTTCCACTGCATCTCCTCGAGCAGGCACATGGAGTACAGGATGGTCTCGCCCCACAGCGCGCCCGAGCCGATGAACATGGTGTAGTCGGCCAGCGCGTACTTCCTGGCGAGCTCCTCGGCGCGCGGCTCGAAGCGCTTGCGGATGTCGAGCATGTCCTTCCAGACGTCCTTCGTCTGCTCGATGAACAGGTCGAACTTGGGGAAGCAGCCGCGGCGGTTGAGCAGGCGCAGGCCGAAGCAGTCGGCGAGGTAGTAGCCCTTCTCGCAGCCGCCGGCGCCGTGGTCGGAGGCCATCATGACGCAGTTCTCGGCGCCCACGGCCTGCCCGATCTTGCCCTCGGGGTTGGTCATGGCGAAGACGCGCACGCCCATCTCCCTCATCTTGCCGACGGCCTCGAGCACCTCGGGGGTGGTGCCGGACTCGGAGGCGGTCAGCACGACGGACCTGTCGGTCATGCGCTTGTGGCCCATGACGTTCCACTCGGCGGCGTGGATCAGGTAGACCTCGAGGTCGCGGTCGCCGAACTTGTTCATGAGGTACTCGAGCTGCATGAACTCGTCCCAGGTGCCGCCGACGCCCATCAGGAAGACGGCGTCGTAGCCCTCCTCGTGCACGCGGTCGGCCAGGGCGGTCATCCGCTTGCCGGCCTCGTAGACGTTCCTGCCGTCCTCGAGGTAGCCCTCCTGGTCGAAGTGCATGATCTCGATCTTCTCGGTCTCCTTCATGTGTGTCCTCCCATCACATGTGCGCAATTCTATACATCGCGCTTCTTGCTGATACCAATTATAGCCATACGATTGCTTGTTATTTAATACCAATCCAAACTCACGGAGATTTGCGGCGAACGGTCGGTTTCCTCGCCCGAGTGGTATTACAACGCCAATAGTTGTCTATTTCGAGCGCTACTGCCAACGGGCTCCCCACAACTCGCCAGCTATAAAAGCGTTGCGCCAGACCCGCCCAAGCGTTTCCGGCGCAACCGCGCAGTTTAGTTATTCGGCTTCCATCTCCGCTGTCACACGGCGATACATCTCGATAACCTGAGTCGTCGCCTTGGACGGATCCTGATAGTAGCGGCCGTCACACGTCTCGGCCGAGACATAGCCCGTATAGCCGTGGCGCATGAGTGCCTCGAGGTCGGCACGCATATCACGCTCGCCGTCGCCCCAGGCAAGATGCGTCGTGCCACCGCCCACATCGACAAAGTGGGTGTGAACGATCTTGTCGCCCAAAACCTCAAAGTAGCCGTCGATTGTGTCGCCGGCAACTTCCATGGCGCCAAAGTCGATACATGCCTTCAGGTTGGGGCGATCGACCGCCTCGAGGATGCGCGCGACATCCTGTGCCGTATTGACCAGCACGGACTCCGACGGCTGCAGTGCCTCGAGCGCGACGCGAATACCGCGCGTATCGGCGTAGTCGCACACCGAGCGCAGCATGGCGACGCTGCGGGACCAGGCGTCCTCAGCTGGCTCGTCCAGATAGGCCCAACCACTCGTCACCAGAATCTGCGGCACGCCCAACTCAACGGCAACGTCGATCACATTCTTAAAGTACGAGAGGATGCGTTTTTGGCCCGCCTCACCGCGCACCGCGACGTTCCACGGCTTGGGGTTGTTCTGCTCGGGGCACACGCACACGATCTTGATACCGTATTGGGCGGCAAGATCGCGAATCTTATCCACCGAATCGTGCTCATGGCAATCCACATACAGGTGCATCGAGCCGGTCCACAGCTCGATATTGCGATAGCCGGCCTCACCTGCAGCCTTAAAAAACGTCTCGATGCTGTAGTAACGATGGTTGATGTTCATGAGCGAAAGCTCGGGTACGACCATAGCCCTCCCCTTTCGTACGGAGTTTTAAAAAACAGGGGGCCGCCGCAGATGCGACAAGCCCCCCAAAGATCGACGCAACCGTTAGACGCGATGGAAGCGCGATTCGAACATATTAGGCAAGCACGCCAAAGTAAGCGCCGATGATGCCCACGACCATGGTGCAGAGGATCAGGACCATCGGGTTGATCTTCTTGGAGAGCAGCCAGTAGTAGAGCCAGAAGGCGGCCATACCGAGCATACCGGGCATGATGCCGTCCAGGATGTCCTGGAGAGTCTGGGCGGAGTCGCCCTGACCAATGGCGATGGGCAACGAAGCCCAGAACATGTCCTTGCTCATGGCGCCGACGACCATAACGCCGACAATGCCGACGCAGGCCATGATCTTTTGCATCAGGCCGGTCTTCTGAGCCTCGTCGAGGAAGCCAATGCCTAGCTCATAACCCTTGATAGCGCCAAAGATACGAATCAGGAACGCCGGGATGTTGTAGACGAGCAGGAAGGCGATGGGGCCAAAGACGTTGCCGGCCTGGCACAGGCTGATGCCCACGGCAGCGGCGACGACGCGCAGGGTGGACAGGAAGAAGGAGTCACCCAGGCCGGAAAGCGGACCCATGAGGGCGGCCTTGATGTCGTTGACGCTCTCGGGCTCAACCTCGCCACGAGCGACCTTTTCTTCCATGGCCATCGCGATGCCACCCACGAAGGGAGCGAGCTGCGGGGTGATGTTGAAGAATGCGCTGTGACGATGCAGGGCCTCGGCGTAATCATCGGGGCGGCCGGCATAGATCTTCTTGAGCATGTTGGCGACCATCAGGCAGAAGGCAATGTTCATCTGCTTGTAGTAGGTCCAGGAGAATTCCATGCCCAGGGCGCCGGTGTTCACGGCGCTCTTAATGAGGTCGGAGCGAGTAATCTGGTTCTCGGAATTAGAAGTCATCGTCCTCATCCCCTTCCACAGAAAGCTGGGACTGGGCGCCACCAAGGCCCAGCAGGTCGTACTTGTCGATGCCGATGATGATTGCGATCAGGGCGACGCCGAGGACGG
This sequence comes from uncultured Collinsella sp., assembly GCA_900551305.1. Classification (GTDB taxonomy): domain Bacteria; phylum Actinomycetota; class Coriobacteriia; order Coriobacteriales; family Coriobacteriaceae; genus Collinsella. The sequence goes on along the minus strand of URVK01000048.1, from coordinate 5,371 downwards.
GCACGTTGGCATAGGAGCACAGCAGGAAGCCCAGGAAGTAGAACGGCACGAGCTGCTTGGTAAGCACCAGACGGCCGAGCATGGCGAAGCCCATGGCAGGCAGGATGTTGGCTGCGACGCCAAAGCCATCGAGGACGAACGTCGGGATGAAGTCGAGCAGGCCCTGAACAGCGTCGGCACCCAGATAGAAGGAGACCGAGCACAGGATAAAGGCCAGGACGACAATCACGAGACCGATAATCCAGTGCATAGCGTAGATACCCTTGAGGTTACCCTTGCTGGCAAAGACGTCGGCACGGTCGACCAGAAGGGGCATACCGGCGTTGACGACGTTCTTAATGGCCAGGCACAGAGTGGCGATGGGCATCGCGAGCGCGATAGCGGCCTCGGTGCTCTGACCCAGCTGAATAGCGAAGGCGCAGGCGAGCACACCGCCAATGCACTCATCGGGCGGCACGTAAGCGCCGATGGAGATTGAACCCATGAAGAGCAGCTCGAGGCTCGCACCGATGGCGAGGCCGGACTGCAGGTCCCCGAGGACTATGCCGACGAGCGGGCACAGAACGATCGGGCGGAACGCATAGAGCGTACCGAGCTGATAATCGAGCTTACCGAAGGCAGCGATAAGTCCGATGAGGATCGCTTGAACAAGCATTGTTCCTCCCTTTGATCCCTCTTGGATCCGCGCGGCGATTCCCGACTTGTCAGCGCGCCCTTTTCCATGCCGACAATCGCCTAGACAGATCCAGCTTGTACCGGTGTGCTGTTAACACCTAAACCGGTGCAAATGATTTGATACCAATTATATAGTCATGAGAAAACTATTTAATACCAATCGCTCAACGGGCGTGTACTCCCGGTGAACGGTAGATAGGGGTAACGGGTAAAGCGTTTATCCGGTACGCCCACGAATAGGGGCGGCGCCGTGCGCGCCGCCCGTGGTTCTCAATTAGAGGGCGCTTAGGGCATCGACCTTGGGGTCGTCGGCCAGAGCGCGAATCTCGACCTCGACACCGCGGCCGACGAGCTCACGAATGTCCTCTTCCTCGGCAGCAGTCACAAAGATCTGGCGGGAGATCTTACGGGCATCGGGACGCTGCTCGTCCTTGGACTTGGTGTTGCCCAGGTTGATGGAGGTGATCTGCGGGCAGCCGTCGACAAGCTGCTTGGCCTCGGCGATGCTGGCGACGCAGATGATCATCTTGTACTTATCGGTAACACCGGAGTTGATGGCCTCGATGGCGTGCTCCATGTCCTTGATGACGAGCTTGACGTTGGCCGGCTTTCCCATCTTGAGCGTAGTCTTCCAGACGGGATCGTTGGCAACCTTGTCGCCAACGCAGAAGATGCAGTCAGAACCCAAGCCCTGGACCCAAGAGACGGCCACCTGGCCATGAAGCAGACGATGGTCGACGCGAAGCAGTTGAATCATGATTGACCCCCAAAGGTCTCATGCCGGAAACCCGGCCCCATTAATAGCAGGCGGTAACTAGAACTCTTCCTCGTCATCCGCATCGGTCAGCAGGTCGTTGACAAACTTGACGCGCGTGTCGTCAGCCGCGAGGATCTCGCGGATAACCTGATCGGCGGGAGCCTCCTGGTCCGAAAAGAGCAGCTGGATCAGCAGCGGCAGATTCATGTTGGCAACCAGGTAGGTGTTGGGGCGCGTCTGGACAATCTTGGTGAACTCGTTGTTGACGCTGCCGCCAAACAGGTCGGTGCACACGATTACGTCGTCGGCGGGGTCGAAGGTCGCCAGGAGCTTGGCGGCCTCCTCGGCGACATCGGTGCGGCCGTCGACAAACATCGACAGGTCGTGGACGTTATCGCGCGCGCCCGAGAGCAGCTCGGTACTCTCCTTGATGCCGGTCGCAAAATGCGCGTGGCTGGCGAAGATGTATTGCCTCATTGCGGTTTCCCCCAAATGAAATTAGTAGTCGAACTGGTGGTAGTAGCGGCGGTACTTGAGGTTGTGCTTGGTGACCAGCTCGTAGTTGCGCGCGAGGCGGTCGGTGGTCAGCACGGACAGGATCCAGGGGGACACGATGACGCGGAAGTCGTCGTCCAGGCCCGGGATCGCGTACTCGGCGGTGTCGATGATGACGTAGTCCTCGTCGCCGGTCACGCCGCTGGTGAGGAAGGCGCGGACGCGCTCGTCGAGGGCGCGGCACTCGTCCTCTCCCATGAACAGGAACACCGGGACGCCGGGCTCGAGCAGCTCGAGCGTGCCGTGGAAGAAGTCGTGCGAGGTGATGTGGCGGATGCGCTTCCACTGCATCTCCTCGAGCAGGCACATGGAGTACAGGATGGTCTCGCCCCACAGCGCGCCCGAGCCGATGAACATGGTGTAGTCGGCCAGCGCGTACTTCCTGGCGAGCTCCTCGGCGCGCGGCTCGAAGCGCTTGCGGATGTCGAGCATGTCCTTCCAGACGTCCTTCGTCTGCTCGATGAACAGGTCGAACTTGGGGAAGCAGCCGCGGCGGTTGAGCAGGCGCAGGCCGAAGCAGTCGGCGAGGTAGTAGCCCTTCTCGCAGCCGCCGGCGCCGTGGTCGGAGGCCATCATGACGCAGTTCTCGGCGCCCACGGCCTGCCCGATCTTGCCCTCGGGGTTGGTCATGGCGAAGACGCGCACGCCCATCTCCCTCATCTTGCCGACGGCCTCGAGCACCTCGGGGGTGGTGCCGGACTCGGAGGCGGTCAGCACGACGGACCTGTCGGTCATGCGCTTGTGGCCCATGACGTTCCACTCGGCGGCGTGGATCAGGTAGACCTCGAGGTCGCGGTCGCCGAACTTGTTCATGAGGTACTCGAGCTGCATGAACTCGTCCCAGGTGCCGCCGACGCCCATCAGGAAGACGGCGTCGTAGCCCTCCTCGTGCACGCGGTCGGCCAGGGCGGTCATCCGCTTGCCGGCCTCGTAGACGTTCCTGCCGTCCTCGAGGTAGCCCTCCTGGTCGAAGTGCATGATCTCGATCTTCTCGGTCTCCTTCATTCCCGCTCCTTTCACGAGCAGTTTGAATTGTCGCACGGAATGAACGGGCTTGCCGCCCCGTCGCACCGCTTAACCTTGTGGACATCTTGGCCCCAAGCTCAACAATTCAAAGGTTCTTAATACCAGTGAACGATTACAGGTTAGCCGTTTTTAATACCGATTTTATGATTTCATCCTCCCCTCTCGGTAGACGGTCAGTTTTTGCCGCTCATCGGTCAAGCGACATATATCCGTAAAAACGAGCGCCCCCGCCATGCGCAGGGACGCTCTAGACGCTAATAGTTGTAGGTATATCCGCCGGCGTCGCCGCGGGTAAAAGACTTGGCATGCTCGATTGCCTGCCCACTCGAGTCATAGGTCAGGCCTTCCAGCACGAGCGCCAGATCGCCCGGCTCAAGATTGAGCAAACTCGCATCGCGTGCGCCCAGCGCCTCGATATCGAGTTTCTCTACCGACTGATCTGGCTTGCGTCCCAACATATCGTAGGTCTCGAACAGGCTGAAGACCGAAATGTCCACGTCTTCGATGCCCGGAAACAGCAGGCACGGAATCAGTGTCATCTCGATCGATACGGGCTCACCATTGATGCAGTTGAGGCGGCGCACCGAGTAAAGCAGATCGTCCTCGGCGATGCCAAACAAGTCGGCATAATACGGGCCGGCGTAGCGTTTGGAGCGCGCCAGGATGCGCACCGACGGCGTCGCGCCCGATGCCAAAACCGACTGGCGGAAGCCGCCCTTGCGTTCGTGCTCGTCAAACCACTTGTGTCCCACAAAGGCGCCTTTGCCCTGCACGCGACGAATCTGGCCACTTTTGACCAACTCGTCCATGGCGCTTCGGATTGTCAGGCGTGTCGCGCCAAACTCCTCGGCCAGCTCGTTTTCGGACGGAATCATCGAGCCCGTCGGGTAGTCGCCGCGCTCGATTCGCTCCGCAATGCAGCGGCGAATTTGTTTGTAAACCGGCAAGTCTTCTACTGCATCAGCCATTCGACACCCACCTTCGTCGCAACGCCGTCTGCCTCGCCGTTATCGGCAAAACGATACTTGGTCGGCAGAATCACGGACTTGCAATACTCGACAAAGCCATCGGTCTCGTCGCGCTCGTGCGAAGCCTTGTAAAACACCGGCGTGCCCTCCTGAGCATTCAGCAACTTGGCCTCGTCGGCGTTCAAACGGCTGATGGAAATATGCTCCTTGCCGTGCGTCACATGGACATTCCCCTCCTTGAGCAAAACGTCGTAGAGGCTTTCCTGCTCAAAATCGTGATCGGGAAGCGAGGGGCACAAAGACAGATTGACGTAAGCCGTCTCGATCGATGCCGGGGAACCGTTGACCACACGCACGCGCCGAATGCAGAAGAGCGGCATGCCCAGGTCGATCTGGGCTTTTTGGGCAAGATCGATATCGGCATACACGACCTTGGACCAAACCAGGCGCGCGGTCGACTTTGAGCCAACCCTCTCCACCGCCTGCGTATAGTTCCATGTTTCCTGAAAGATGTTCAGCGGTTTGGGAGGACACACATAGGTGCCCGAACCGCGGCGGCTTTCCAAAGTTCCGCACGAAATAAGGCGCGTGATCGCAGCACGCAACGCCGTGCGCGACACGCCCAGCTCTTCACAGAGCACACGCTCGGCGGGCAGCCGGTCGCCACTCTGCAGGTCATAATGTTTGATATACCAACGAATGCCCTCAAAGGCGCGGTCTTTGGGCGGAATCGCATATGGTTCACTCGACATGGGCAAGACTCCTCAACTGCTTGATGCTGCAGGAATCATTGCTCCGGACGCCTCATGGCGTCGAAGGCTTCTTTGATCTGCTCCGCAACGTTCCGATACGACCGATATAGGCCGGAGTCTCGCTTGACTTCGCCCGCGGTCACCGGAATCTCAAGCTTCGAAATCTCATCCTTGCCGGTTTGCACGACAACGATGACACCCATACCAAGGCACATATTACGCTTGGCAGCGTTGTTTTTGGTAGCCTGAGCTGGATTAATCAAAATCTGCTGAGCCAGTTCGCGTTTGCTGAGCTCCGGCACATCCTCGGGATTTCCGGTCTCGGCAATCTCGCACTGCAGCACATCCGCATAGTCAAAAATCTTCGGCTCGCCGCCGCGCTGATGCACGGCCCACTTGCGGCGCGTGGCATCCTGGTAGATAGCCGGCAAAAACGTAAACCGCGGTGGGTCCAAAATCGTATCCGTGATGGTAAACACATCGGGATCAAAGGCATCCTGCGGGTTTTTCTTCTTGAACAGCCCCATATCACCCTCCCGTACTAGCATTAAACAACTCAAGCTGAATATAGCACCAATTTCAAGCCGCCACTTTACCGTATCGGTACGCGGCGTCTATGGCTCGCCCAGCGGAAGAGT
>URVK01000047.1 GCA_900551305.1 uncultured Collinsella sp. | reverse complement strand
AACAAATCCAAGTTAGACCATTTCAAATGGTTCGATGTCTGCCCGGATGCGACACTGAAGTGAGTGTCCATCCTCGCAGTATCCGGTTCTCAAGGTGCACGCCCCGCGGCTGATCCGGTCCGACCGGGCCGCGCGGCAAGGAGATATATTGCCAGACCGGAGGGGCCCCGTGGGCGGGAATTCCACTCTTCACAAGTCCTACACAATACATCGCTTCCTATATAAGTCATAGAAAGGCTGGTGCAGAAATACTGCACGTATCAGATGATGACCCTTCGGTTAAGAGATATATAAAGATCGGTCACCTGTAAGTGTTTATCTACCCGCGCTTTTAGCAATGTAAACCAGCGCTTTCGATAAAAAAGGGGAGCGCCGCGCACAACGCGACACTCCCCTAGCGATTCAAGAGAATCTATTAGGCCTCGAGAGCCTTCTTGGCAATGGTAGCCAGCTCGTTGAAGGACTCGATGTCCTCGTAAGCCATCTGAGCCAGGACCTTGCGGTCGAGCTCGATGCCGGCAACCTTCAGGCCGTGCATGAACTGAGAGTAAGAGATGTCGTTCAGACGAGCAGCAGCGTTGATACGAGTGATCCAGAGAGAACGGATCTCGCGCTTCTTGTTGCGGCGATCACGATACTGATACTGCAGGGAGTGCTGGACCTGCTCTTTAGCATGCTTGTAAGTACGCGAAGCGGCACCGTAGTAACCCTTCGCACGGTGCATAACGGTACGGCGCTTCTTCTTGGCGGCAACAGCGCGCTTAATACGTGCCATGTTCTATCAACTCCTAGACGGTAAAACGAAAAACGGGAAAACGAACTTAGGCGAGACGCGACTTGATGACCTTGCGGTCGGCAGCGGCGATCTCGGTCTCCTGACGGAAGCCACGCTTACGCTTGGTGGACTTCTTGCTCAGGATGTGGCTCTTGAAAGCCTTGGCGCGCATAAGCTTGCCGGTACCAGTCTTGCGGAAACGCTTCTTGGTGCCGCTGTGGGACTTCATCTTAGGCATGAAATACTCCTTAATCGGTTACAGAACACTAGTTACTTGGTATCGCTTGCCGCTTTATCCTCATCGAAGGCGCCCTTAATCGGGGCGAGCAGCATAAGCATGTTACGGCCTTCCATCTTAGGCTTGGACTCGACCGTAGCGTAAGGCTTAAGATCCTCGGCGAGGCGCTCGAGAACGTTAAGGCCCTGCTCCGGGTGAGCCATCTCACGGCCGCGGAACATGATGGTGATCTTAACGCGTGCGCCCTTCTTGAGGAAACGCAGAACGTGGCCCTTCTTGGTCTCGTAGTCGCCAACGTCGATCTTGGGTCGGAACTTCATTTCCTTGACCTCGACCTTGGACTGGTTCTTACGAGCAGCCTTGGCCTTCATGGCCTGCTGGTACTTGAACTTACCGTAGTCCATGACCTTGCAGACCGGCGGCTCCGCGTTGGGAGCGATCTCGACCAGGTCGAGACCCTGATCGTCGGCGACGCGCTGGGCATCGCGAATGGCGAACAGGCCGAGCTGAGAGCCATCGACGCCAATCAAACGGCACGACGATGCAGTGATCTCGTCGTTGATGCGAGTGTCATCAGACTTAGCTATTTTCCCTACCTCCATTCATAAAAAAATAACCCGGCGCTTCTCAGCAACCAGGTCGTACACATAGACTTCCTCGATTTGAGGAAGGGAATCTAAGTTGTATGACCAGTCAGCTGCTCATTGGCGCCAAAAGGTGGGAACCCTCGGGTTCCTCTTTAGGGCATTGCGGGAACAACGCCTTGCGAATAATAACACGTACAGCGCGTTATCACATTACGTACACGAAAAAGGGGCCTTGACCCCCTTGAACGCTCGCTTGCATGTATGGTGCCCGAGGCGAGACTCGAAGGGCCTTCGCTTCGCGAAGCCCCGGGGTTCGGACGCGTGGCGCCCTCGCCACGCTCCGCTACAAACAGGCCGCAGGCCTGTTTGCTTAACGCTTCGCGCGCTCACGCGAGTTCGGCACGAAAAAGGGGGCCGCAACCCCCTTGAACGCTCACTTGCATGTATGGTGCCCGAGGCGAGACTCGAACTCGCACGTTGTTGCCAACGGTGGATTTTGAGTCCACTGCGTCTGCCAATTCCGCCACTCGGGCACGTAATGCGTGAGTTAGTTTATCACAGCTTTCTGTTGATTAGTCCGAAAATGGAACTTCAAGCATTTCGATGAGTTCGACCGTGCGTAGCATCTCGCGCTGACGGCATCCGCGACCGTCGACCGAAGCCTCACCCATCTGGTTATCGTAAGGGTCCTCGCGCATGCCGTCGAAAGAGGGCTCAAACTCTGCCTGGAATCGATTGTTGGCCACCATACGCCATGGGTCGAGATTGCCAAAGTAGTGACGGCGGCGCCACTCCTCCCCCATCCTGCGAGCAGAAGATCCAAATGACACGTCGGCGTTGAGCCAACCGGTCTGCGGCGTATAGAACTCTGCCCAGTCGTGCGACCCCACCGAATCGGGCGCAACGTACAGGCCGCTCTGCCAACGGGCAGGCACGCCCGCGATACGGCACATGGTGATAAACGTGAGCGCCATAACGCCGCAATCGCCGCGGAGCGAATGCGCGCAGTCATCGGCAATAGATCCCAAAAGCAAGTACGGCGGCTGATAGCGATAGTCGATATACTGCGTCAGGTAATCATAGATAGCACGAGCGCGATCGAGCGGATCCTCGAGTCCGTCAACAACACCGGCCGTCAGCTGCTGCAGATACGGCGTAAATGCAATGTGCGGACGGTCCTCGGAAATATCCTCGGGCAGAGGCGCGTCCATACGCGGATGAACCGGAAGTGTGCCACCGTAGACATCACAATAAGCAGCATCGATGTGATAACGATAAGTCACCGAGAATGAGCGCTCGCTCGAAGAAGACCACGAGACGGTACGCGCCGAAGCATTCGCGGGAGCAACAGCACCCTCCGGCGTCATGTCGAGAATCTCGACCTGAGACTGTTGGCGGCAGGTGGCGGCGACGGGAAGCCAAGCGCAAACGGTCTCCCCCTCCAGAGCGCCGGGGACAGACACGGACGCTTTAAGCGTAATGACGCGAGCCAATCCATTTTGCGACTCCATCTCCTTGAGCATCTCGTTGCGCAGTGCAATTCCGTCCGTAGGATCGGGCCGCATGCCGGGAACCTCTTTGGGATATACGCGAAGCGAATCGAGGAAGTTGTCGAGAACGAACAGCTCGCCATCGATAAAGCGCCAGTCAATACGCTTACGGTCAATCAGATCGTCAAACTGCTCCTCGGTAAACTCAGGCCACTCCTCGCGAATCATCGCAATAGCTCGATCGCGCGACACCGAAAAATGAAGCGGCGTCTCAAGCATGCGATACCGCTCGGCACGAACGCAGGCAGCAAGCGAGGGATCGGGATTCTGCCCCAAAAGACGATCACAAGCCGCAACAGCCTGCGTCAAATATCCGGCATCCTTGAGACGAAGAATCTCGGGCGGCAGTCCAATATCGAGATGACGGAAATCATCACAGCAAACATCAACAGAGCAACCAACAGGACCCTCGTCAATGACCTTCCCATCCGAAGGCAGCACATTAATAACAGCCATACCAAACTCCAAGTCATTAGAACTCTTGAAGCCCATTGTAGCGAGATAAAAAAGAAAGCCCCAATAAAGGAACCCTCAACACCGATAAACGGTACCTCTAAAAATGAATTCAGCCCAGTAACCCTGTAGCGAGTTAACAAAGGAGGCCCCGTTTCCCCGGAGCTGATTCCGTCGCGCGACTTCTGGCGAAGCCAGTAGCCATCTTAATTCAGCCTCGTAACCCTGCGGCGTTAAACAAAGGAAGCCCCGTCCCCCGGAACTGTTTCCTTGGCGCGACTTCTGGCGAAGCCAGGTGAGCGCAAAGGAAACAGTGTAGGGGGACGGGGCTTCCGACGGGAAGTTTAGCGACGCTTACGCCTTGTTGACGGAGCCAAACTCCTCCATGAGCTCCTTGGTGCGGGCAACGATGTTGTCGCGACCAGGCTTGAGGAGCTTGCGGGGGTCAAAGCCCTTGCCCTGCTGATCCTTGCCAGCCTCGATGTACTCGCGAACGCCCTTGGCGAAGACGAGCTGCAGGTCGGTGTTGACGTTGATCTTGGAGATACCCAGGGAGATGGCCTTCTTGATCTGATCCTCGGGGATGCCGGTGCCACCGTGCAGGACGAGGGGCAGGTCGCCGGTCTGAGCCTTAATCTCGCCCAGACGCTCGAAGGAAAGGCCAGCCCAGTCGGCAGGGTACACGCCGTGGATGTTGCCGATACCGCAGGCGAGGAAGTCGACGCCCAGGTCAGCAATCTGCTTGCACTCAGCAGGATCAGCGAGCTCGCCGCTGGAGGTCACGCCGTCCTCGGTGCCGCCGATGCCGCCGACCTCGGCCTCGATGGACATGCCCTTGGAGTGGGCAAGCTCAACGAGCTCCTTGGTGCGGTCGAGGTTAAGCTGGAAGGTCTCCTCGTGAGAGCCGTCATACATGATGGACGTGAAGCCGGCCTCGATGCACTTGAAGCAGTCCTCGTAAGAACCGTGATCGAGGTGAAGGGCGACGGGAACGGTAACGCCCGTGGCCTCGACGGCAGCCTTGACCATGTCGGCGCAGACCTTGAAACCGCCCATCCACTTAGCGGCACCAGCGGTGCACTGAAGGATCAGCGGAGACTTGGCCTCCTCGGCGGCCTGGAGAATAGCCAGGGTCCACTCGAGGTTGTTGGTGTTGAAGGCACCGAGACCGTACTTGCCGGCCTCGGCCTTCTTGAGCATGTCTGCTGCGTTGACGAGCATAAAAGAAACCTCCTGTAAGGTTGCTCCGATAACGCCTGAGATTTTACCACGACATACCCGAGCATAAACGTTCGTTTGTTCACGAATACCATCCGATTGGACAAATTTTGACCGTTTGCCCCACAGAATCGACCCACTGGGGAAAATAGCTTGACGATTGAGCGGTCTTCGTGGTTCGAAAGACGGCTTCAAGCCTACATCTGCATAAACGGGTTCTGCATAAGTTCGCGCGCCATCGTGGTCGAATCGCCATGGCCCGTCAAGCAAACGGTATCGGGCGGAAGCGTCTTGGCAAGTTTGGAGAGCGAGCGCATAATCGCCGCCTCGTCACCGCCGGAAAGATCGGTACGACCGTGGCTGCCCGGGAAAAGCGTGTCGCCCACAAAGGCGATGTTTCCCTGCTCGGTCGCGGCGAACAGGACAATGCCGCCCGGCGTATGCCCCGGCGTCTCGATCACCTGCAGGCAGACGTCGCCCACCTCGATTGTATCGCCCTCGGCAAGCAAACGCGTCGGCTCACCCGGATCGGGCGTCTCGATACCCCACATGGCGCGCTGCTCCTCGATATTTGCGCGAGGTACCGTCACGTCCTTAGCGCACAACTCATATAGTGCGCTGTCGCCAACAACAGCTCGAACCCCGGCAACCCCGCCAACATGGTCGGCATGACCGTGCGTGCAGACAGAGCCGAGTACGCGCACCTCGGGATGTGCGGTGCGGATATGCTCCACAAGACGCTCGCCCTCCCACGCCGGATCGACGATTAAGCACTCGTCATTCGAAATCACGGCGTAGCTGTTGGTCTGAATCGGGCCGTTGACGAGCGCCTCAATCGAAGCCGTGCCTCGGGGTGTCAGGTCCAAAGTCATATCGTCCATGCGCACACCCTCCTTCTAAAATACGTTCGAGGCACCAAACGATGCCTCGAACGTCACCAATATCTATGATGCTGAGAGGCTCTCGTACCTACACACGGCGCTTGAGTTGCGCTCCGCCCTCGCCGGGCATAAGGCGGCGAGCGTCGTAGACCGAATCGACGCTGCTGATGGAAGCCAGCAGCGGATCCAGACCACTCGCGTCCGAGATCTCGACCATAAAGCGCAGAGTTGCAATACCCTCGCGGTTGGTCGACGTGGCGGCAGAAAGGATGTTGCCGCCCGCATCGCCAATGGCAATGGTGACATCCTTGAGCAGGCCCATGCGGTCCAGGCACTCGACCACGATCTCGACCTGGAAGAGGGTGTCGGCAGCGCCGTCCCACTCCACATCGATCATGCGCTCGGGATGTTCCATGAGGCCCTTGACGTTGGGGCAGTTGGCGCGATGTACCGAAACGCCACGACCGCGCGTGATGAAGCCGACGATGTCGTCGCCCGTCACGGGGTTGCAGCAATGAGCCAGACGGACCAGCAGGCCGCTGTTGCTCTCGCCCTTGACGATAATGCCGTTACTTGCGCTCTTGCCGCGCTTTTGCGGCTTGCGGTTGGAGCCGCGAGCAGGCTGTTTCACGACCTCGGCGATAGCCTCGGCCTTGGTGAGCTGTTCCTCGGGCTTGGGGTCCAAGATTTGCTCGACCTTATTGCCCACAGCGCGCGGGGCAACCTTGCCGGCGCCGACGGCGGCAAACAGGTCCTCGAGCTGCTTGAAGTTAAACTGCTCCGCTACGGCGTTGAGCGCACGCGTCGAACGCGGCGTAGAAATGCCATAGCCACGCTTCCGCAGGTCCTTGGCCAGCATATCGCGGCCGGCAGCAGCGTCGTCATCCTTGGTCGCAGCGGCAAAATAGCGGCGGATCTTTGACTTGGCGGAAGGCGTCTTAACGATCTTGAGCCAATCACGCGACGGCTTGGAACTCTTGTTAGTCAGGATCTCGACACGGTCACCCGTCTTAATCTCGTGCGTGAGCGGAGCCACCGCACCGTTGATTTTGGCGCCGACGCAATGGTTTCCCACCTCGGTGTGAACGGCATAGGCAAAGTCGAGCGGCGTGGAGCCGGCACGAAGCGCCATGACCTCGCCCTTGGGCGTAAAGACGAAGATCTCCTGATCGAAGAGGTCGACCTTCAGCGAATGCAGGTATTCCTTGGCGTCGGTGATCTCATCAGACGCAGCCCAATCGAGCGAATGCTTGAGCCAGTTGATCTGGTCGTCCAAACGTTGAGCGTCATTGGTCTTGGAAGCAGACGATCCGCCCGACTTCTTGTATAGCCAGTGGGCGGCAATGCCGTACTCGGCCTGCTCATGCATCTCGTAGGTTCGAATCTGAATCTCGAGCGGACGGGCCGTGGGGCCGATGACCGTCGTGTGGAGCGACTGGTAGTTATTGACCTTGGGCATGGCGATATAGTCTTTAAAGCGACCGGGCATGGGGTGCCACAGCGTATGCACCGCGCCGAGCGTGGAGTAGCAATCGCGCACCGAATGCGTGATGACACGCAGTGCCACCAGGTCGTAGATCTCGGAGAATTCCTTGCCCTTGCGCTTCATCTTTTGGTAGATGGACCAATAGTGCTTGGAACGGCCGTTAATCTGGAAGTCCTCCAGGCCAATGCGGTTGAGTTCGTCGGTGAGTGTCTTGATGGTCTCGGCCAGATAGCGCTCACGGACCTCGCGCGACTCCGCCACCATGCGCGCGATGCGCTGGTAGGCGTCGGGTTCAAGGTAGAAGAAGGACAGGTCCTCGAGCTCCCATTTAATGGAGCTCATGCCCAGACGGTCGGCCAGGGGCGCATACACGTCCATGGTCTCGCGAGCCTTAAACAGGCGACGATCCTCGCGCAGGGCTGCCAGCGTTCGCATGTTGTGCAGACGGTCGGCAAGTTTAACGATGATGACGCGGATGTCCTTGGACATGGCGAGGAACATCTTGCGCAGCGTGAGGGCCTGCTTCTCGTCCATGCTGTCGACTTCGATGTTGGTGAGCTTGGTCACGCCATCGACGAGCTCGGCCACCGTATCGCCAAACAGGCCGGAAACATCGGCAAGCGAGGTCTCTGTATCCTCAACGGTATCGTGCAGCAGCGCGGCGCACACCACATCGCAGTCCATCTTGAGATCGGCCAAAATGATGGCAACCTCGACGGGATGGTTAATGTACATCTCGCCCGAGCGGCGCTTTTGGTTGCAGTGCTTCTCGGCGGCAAAGCAGTAGGCCTGCTCCACCTTGGAGAAGTCGTCCTCATTCATATATTTGAGGCACAGGCGCTCCAGCTTGTCGTAGCTGTCCGCCACAATCTCGGGCGGCAGCTCATCGGCATGCTTATAGTGCTCCATCTCCGAAAACGGCTGGAGGGTGGAATCATGGGCGGTACGGGCTGCGGCATCCATCGAGGTCCCCTTCCCCTAGGCCCGCGGTACGATCGGGCGGTTAACTTTGGCTAGCATATCAGAAGCGCACGAATCGAGCGCCCAGCTCCGGAAAGCCGAAAACTCCATGCGCGAGCGCAAGCCCTCCAAATAGCGAATTGACCTACTCAATTGCACGCGGCCGGGGTTTTCGGCCATCGCGATGCGACGGGTGTCGTCAAACCCCGAAACTCGACAAAAACCAAGCTCTTCGAAGATTCCCAGGCCGCTTTCCACCGAACGCTCGTCGACCGGCGTGCGAGCATCGATGGCAAGGCACATCTGTGCGATGTCGATATCGCTCGCGCTAAAGGAATCGTCCCCGGTTTTGCCGCGGTTGGAGCGCCACATGGTCTGCAGCGCGCGATAGAGCGTGACGAGCTCGTCGCGCTCGGGCGCATAGCAGTCGAGTAGGCGCTCGTTAATGCGGGCGTCGCGCGACGAATAGAGCAGATGGATCACGGCGGGCTGGCCATCGCGACCGGCACGGCCGCTCATCTGGTTAAACTCAATGCCGCCAAACGGCATGTGATAGAGCACGACATGGCGAATATCGGGAAGGTTGACGCCCTCGCCAAAGGCAGATGTCGAGACGATGCAGCTGAGGCTTCCGTCTCGGAATGCTTCCTCCACGCGACGGCGATCGGAACGCGCAAGCCCCGCGTTATAGAACGCGATATGGGTTGCGCAATCGGGCACACGCTTGCGCAACGTCTTGGCGAGCGCCACGGACTGGTCGCGCGAATTGACGTAGATGACGGTCTTTTCCCCCGTCGCCACAATCGACACCAAACGGTTCTCGCGACTTGCAAGATCACGGTCGTCCTCGAGCCGCAGGTTCTCGCGCACCGTCTCGTCGACCACCGTGCGAGTGATCGGCCGTCACGACGCCGACCGGAGCCGTCGCGGTGGCCGTCGCAGCCATAACGACCGGGTCGCCCAGGGCTTTGAGGATATCGGGCATGTCGAGATAGGCGCTGCGGTCGCCGCCCTTGGCAAGGCCGGCGTGGTGCGCCTCGTCGATAACGACAAAGCCGATGCGGCCCGAACGTGCGAAGCGGTCACGGTGGATAGATAGGAACTCGGGCGTCGTGAGCACGATACCGGTGCGGCCCGAAGCTAGGCCGGCGAACACATCATCGCGTGCGGCCTCCACGGTCTCGCCGGTCAGCACGCCAACACCAATACCGAGCGCTGCCATCGTCGACGAGAGGTGATAGGCCTGGTCGGCAACGAGCGCACGCAGCGGATAGACAAAGATGCTCGAACGTCCGCGAAGCACCGCCTCACGCGCGGCATGCACATGGAAGATGAGCGACTTGCCGCGCCCCGTTCCCATAACGGCCAGAACACTTTGGTGATCGGCCAGGG
>URVK01000046.1 GCA_900551305.1 uncultured Collinsella sp. | reverse complement strand
TGGGTCGGGGCGACCGTGTTGGTGGCCTGCTCGAGCACGCGCATGGCCTCAAAGTCGTCCTCGGGAACGTCGAGCCCCAGGGCATCGCAGCAGGCGCGCGGGAACTTGTAGGGGCTGGCGGTCGAAAGCAGCACGCGAGCCTTGGCGCCCTCGGCGGGAGCGGCCTTTTCAAAGACGTGATAGCCGCAAGCGGTGTGCGGGTCGATCACGTAGCCGTTGGCGTCCCAGCAACTCTTGATGGCAACGCGGACCTCGTCCTCGCTGGCCCAGCCGCAGCCAAAGACGCTCTGAATCTTGGCCAGCAGCTCGGCGGGCACCTCGTAGCGACCAGTCTGTGCCAGCTGCTCCATAAGGCCGGCAACGAGCTCGCAGCCGCCGTCGGACAGGAAGTACAGCATGCGCTCCAGGTTAGAGCTGATGAGGATGTCCATCGACGGCGAGATGGTCGTGAAGAACGGGCGGTTACGGTCGTAGACGCCGGTGGTCAGGAAGTCGGCAAGCACGTTGTTCTTGTCGCTCGCGACGATGAGCTTGGCGACGGGCAGACCCATACGCTTGGCATAGTAGCCGGCCAGGATATCGCCAAAGTTGCCGGTCGGTACGCAGAACTCCACGGCGTCGCCGGCCTCGATAGCGCCGGCGCGCAGCAGCTGCGCATAGGCGGCAAAGTAGTAGACGACCTGTGGCACCAGGCGGCCGACGTTGATGGAGTTGGCACTCGAAAGCACCGTGCCGGCGGCCTCAAGACGCTCGGCAAGCTCCTTATCGGCAAAGATACGCTTGACGGCACTCTGGGCATCGTCGAAGTTGCCGCGGATGCCGCAGACGGCGACGTTATCGCCCTCCTGCGTGGACATCTGCAGGTTCTGGACGCGGCTGACCTTGCCCTCGGGATAAAAGACGGTGATGCCCGTGCCCGGGGCGTCGGCAAAGCCGGCGAGTGCGGCCTTGCCGGTGTCGCCTGACGTGGCGGTGACGATCATGATGCGCTCGGCGCCGCCGTCCTTGGCGGAAGTGCGGGCCATGAGGCGGGGGGGCATCTGTAGGGCGACGTCCTTGAAGGCGCTTGTGGGGCCGCCAAAGAGCTCCATCACATAGGTCTGAGGGGCGTCAGCGCCCGGCGCTGCGTCGAGTTTGACGAGCGGCGTAACCTCTTCACTCGCGAACGTGCCGCGGTATGCCTCGTCGACACACGCCGAAATTTCTTCGGCCGTGTAATCATTCAGTAACATTCCCAACACATCTTGAGCGATTTCAAAGTACGATTTATCTGCAAGCGAGCTGATATCGACCTGCTGGGTGCCAAGCTCGTCCGAGACAAACAAACCCCCGTCGGGAGCGATGCCGGTGCGGATTGCCACCTTACTTGAGCACGATAAAGTGCGTCCTCGTGTACTATGATAAGTTCCCATATAACACTGCTCCTCGGATGCCTTGGTCCCAATCGGTGAAACCATGGTATCAGAGCGCGCAAAGTAGGTTTGCAGAGGCTTTTTAGAAAGGTAACCTCCAGCCCATGATTAAGATTGCCAAGTTTGGCGGCTCGTCGGTCGCCGACGCCGAACACTTTAAGAAGATCAAGGCCATCGTCGATGCCGACCCGGCTCGCCGTTTTGTGGTGGTTTCCGCCTGTGGTCGCCGCTTTAAGGGCGACACCAAGGTGACCGACCTGCTCTACCTGGTTAACGCGCACGTTAAGTATCACGTGTCGTGTGAGGAGCTGCTCGAGGACATTGGCCAGCGCTACTTTGATATTGCTGACGAGCTAGGACTCACCTATCCCATCCGCGAGGAGTTTGCGGCCTTTGCCGAGCGCGCCCGCTCGGGCGGCTACTCTACCGAGGAGCTCGTGAGCCGCGGCGAGTACTTCACCGCTCGCCTGATGGCCGAGTACCTGGACCTGCCGTTCCTGGACGCCGCGACGGTTGTGGCGTTCCATCACGACGGTACGCTCAGCATGAACCGCACCTCCGAGCTGGTGCAAGAGTACGGTCAGCAGGGCGGCTTTGTTATGCCTGGCTTCTACGGCGCGACGCGCGAGGGCCAGATCAAGCTGCTCGACCGTGGCGGTGGCGACATTTCCGGCTCGATCCTGGCCAAGTGCCTAGGCGCCGACCTGTACGAGAACTGGACCGACGTTTCGGGCTTCTATTCTGCCGATCCTCGCATTGTGCCCGAGGCTCAGCCCATTGCGCGCGTTACCTACGAGGAGCTGCGCGAGCTTTCGTACATGGGCGCAAGCGTCCTGCACGAGGAGGCCGTGTTCCCTGTGCGTGAGGCGGGTATTCCGCTGGTCATCAAGAACACCAATGCACCGCAGGACCCCGGCACCATCATTAGCGAGACGGCTGATGAGGGCGAGGCGGAGCCCATCATTACCGGCGTGACCGGCAAGCGCGGCTTTGTCGCCATCAACGTCGCCCGCGACCGCACCAAGCCCCGTGTTGGCTTTATGCGCCGTGCGCTTTCGGTGTTCGAACGCTATGACGTCTCCGTCGAGCACATGCCCACCGGTGTCGACCGCTTTGGCGCCGTGGTGCAGGAGCAGGATGTGCACGACTCGCTGTACTCGCTCGTGGGCGACATTCAGCAGGAGGTCGAGCCGCTCGAGATCGAGGTTGTCGAGGGCCTGGCGCTTATCGCGACCGTCGGCCGTAACCTGCGCGGGCGCGCAGGTATCTCGGGTCACCTGTTTGGCATGCTTGGCCAGGCCGGCGTGAGCGTGCGTATGATTTCGCAGAGCTGTGACGAGATCAACATCATTATCGGTGTCGAGGAGAAGGACTTCGACCTAGCGATTCAGACCATCTACCGTGCCTTCTCCGACGAGAACGGCATTGTGAAGGTCTCCGATCTGGAGGTCCCCGCGCCGGTCGATCCCGCCCTGGCCACGCTCCACAAGTAGCTGCCATCCCGGTGAATTTTTGGGACAAGTGCCAGAAATCTACGGCGGGGCGTTTCGTTTCGGTTTCGTTTCGACGGGGCGGGTTTCGTGCCCGCCCCGTTCTTGTATACACTGGCAACAATAATCGGCCTGCTCGGCGTGCGGGCAAAAGCCACAACCTTTAAAGGGGGAAGCATGAAACAGTACACGGTTGCTATTTTGGGCGCGACGGGAGCCGTGGGCACCCAGATGCTCGAGTGCCTCAACGAGCAGGAGTTTCCGGTCGGTAAGCTCAAGCTGCTGGCGAGCGCGCGCTCTGCGGGCAAGACCGTTGAGTTCCGCGGCGAGCAGGTTGTGATTGAAGAGGCTTGCCCCGAGGCCTTTGAGGGCTGCGACATCGTGCTCGGCGCTGCCGGCGACGATATCGCCAAGGAGCTGCTGCCCGAGGCCGTCAAGCGCGGCGCCGTCGTGGTCGACAACAGCCACGCCTTCCGCATGGATCCCGAGGTGCCGCTGGTCGTGCCCGAGATCAATGCCGACGATATCAAATGGCATCACGGCCTTATCGCCAATCCCAACTGCGCGACCATCATCGGCCTGGTTCCCACATGGCCGCTGCATCAGCTTGCCGGCGTGAAGCGCATGATCGTCTCGACGTATCAGGCGGCTTCTGGTGCCGGTGCTCCCGGTATGGCCGAGCTCGAAGCTCAGCTGGCCGCCCTGGGCCGTGGCGAGGAGATTCCCGAGCCGCGCGCTTTTGCCGCCCAGTTGGCGAGCAACCTGATTCCGCAGATCGGTGGCGTCAAGGAGGAGGGCTTTACCTCCGAGGAGATGAAGCTGCAAAACGAGGGCCGCAAAATCATGCACCTGCCCGAGCTGCGCGTGAACTGCACCTGCGTGCGCGTGCCCGTGCTGCGCTCGCACTCCGAGAGCATTACGCTCGAGTTTGAGCGCGACATCACGGTGGAAGAGGCCCGTGCCGCGCTGGCGGCCCAGGGCGGGGCGCCCGTGCCCGGCGGGCTGCCGCTCCGGGCGTGAAGCTCGTTGACGACATGAGCGCCGAGGATGCTCACGATCGCTTCCCCATGCCGATGGATACGTCCGACCAGGACCTGATCTGGGTCGGTCGCGTGCGCCGCGACATCTCGAACCCCGAGGCTGCGCGCGGCATCACCTTCTGGTGCTGCGGCGATCAAATCCGTAAGGGCGCGGCAACCAACGCCGTCCAGATCGCTAAGCTGCTTTGCGAGTAGGTTGACCTGTCCGGCGGGGGCCGGGCTTAGTTTTCAGAACGTCCTCGACCATGTGTGGCGCCTTGTCCTGCTCCTTCGGAGCCGCTGACAAGGCGCCACACTGGTCTGCGGAGTGTTCTGAAAGCTAAGCCCGGCCCCCGCCTGCGGTGACGCTGTTGCGAGCGGCCTGCGATGTGGTCGTTGTTGGTTGGGGCCGCTGGGCTGATGTTAGGGCGCGTGGCTGTTGCGGGCCCTGGTCCCGGCGGCGGCCTCGGCGCTTCGCGCCGGCCGCCTTTGGGGACTGTGGGGCGCGGCCGGCAGCTGCGGCGCGTTGCGCCTGCTGCCTGCGGGGACTTTGGGGTCGATTGGGGTTGTCTGCACAATTCGCGGTATTATGTTGCGGAGTTTTGAAAGGAGCCGCTGGTGGTCACGACGACGTTTGCTTCGCCTTTGGGCGAAATCTTGCTTGCCGCTGATGGCCGCGGTCTGACGGGACTTTGGTTTGAGGGGCAGGAGCATTTTGGCTCCACGCTTCTCAAAGAAGATCCCGAACATGTTGAAGGCGCCGATGCAGTTTCTGGTGCTGGCGGCATGTCGTCGGTGAGTCCGGCAAATGGTGCGGCGTCTTCGGTGCTTGAGCGTTCCTGGGCTTGGCTGAATGCTTATTTTGCAGGGCAGGAACCTCGGTTTACGCCGCCGTTGCATATGATCGGCACGGCGTTTCAGCGTGAAGTTTGGTACGAGCTGCTTTCTATTCCGCGTGGCGAGGTCGCTACGTATGGCGAGATCGCCCAGCGTGTTGCGGCTCGACATCGTGTACCGGGAAACGAGGCGCCCGTTGTGTCTCCCCGTGCCGTGGGGACTGCGGTCGCTCGCAACCCTATTTCGATCATCGTGCCGTGCCATCGTGTAGTTGCCGCCGACGGATCGCTCAACGGATATGCCGGTGGCCTCGACCGCAAGGAGTGGCTGCTTCGGCTTGAGGGCGCGTACGAGGAGTAACGCCAGGGCACTTTGCATAACTAGGGCGCCGCGAAAGGACGAGTCGCTGTCCCTTCGCGCCCGGCATGCGTCAAAGCGCTCGACATGTGCGCCTTAAGTTTGGCTAAGCCATATCCTGCGTATTTAAAAACGCGCAGGTTGAGCGGCTAAGGCTGCGCTAAGGCGGTTGACGGTGCGCTATTATCGGCAGTATCGAAACCTGTAGAGCCGTGCGCCAAAGGAACAACTATGAAGCTGATGCTTGCCGAGGACGAACCTGGCCTCTCCCGCGCCCTTACCGCGATCCTTCAACATAGCGACTACGAGGTCGATACCGCGCTCGACGGTCTGACGGCACTCGAATATCTACTCGCCAACGACTATGACGCCGCGATCCTGGACATCATGATGCCCGGCATGGATGGTATCGAGGTACTCAAGCGCGCGCGTGAGGCCGGCAAACGCCTGCCCATCATCATGCTTACGGCCAAAAGCGAGGTGTCCGATAAGGTCGAGGGCCTGGACGCCGGCGCCAACGATTACCTGACTAAGCCGTTCGCCGCCAAGGAACTGCTCGCTCGCATTCGTGCCATGACGCGTGCCGTGACGGCAATTGACGCCACGACGCTCAGTGTGGGCAACGTCCGCCTCGACACGGCGGCTTGCACGCTTATAGGTCCCTTGGGCGAGGAACACCTAGCCAATCGTGAGTTTCAGCTTATGGAACTCTTTATGCGCAACGCCGGCACGCGCATGCCCACCGAGCGTCTGATGCTCGATGTTTGGGGCGAGGACGCGCCCGAAGGTGCCAACGTGGTGTGGGTCTATATTTCGTACCTGCGCAAAAAGCTGACGGCGCTGGGTGCCAACGTGGCCATCCGCGCATCGCGCAACCAGGGGTATTCACTCGAGGTTGTCGAGGAAGGCGAGCAGGCGTGAGCGTGCGCACGCGGTGTAAGCGCATGACGGAACAGTTTCGTGCTGCCTCGAGCGGTGCAGGGCGGGCAAATGCTGTTGACGCATTGGGCCGCCGCCTGCGTCGCAAGTTTATCCTCGTTGCCATGGGCGCCGTGACCGTGGTGCTCACGCTCATCATTGCCGGCATCAACATCGTTAATTATTCGCATGTCTGTAAAATGGCCGATGCGCGCTTGGACTACATTGTGGCGGGCAAGGGCGGCATTGATGGGGAGGATGAGCCCGCCAACGATCTCAACCAGGATATGGGTGCCGGTAAAGTTGCTGCCGGTAATCGGGCGGCCGTTCGCGATGGTCATTTTGAAGGCATGACGGCGGAGTCTCCCTTCGACACGCGCTACTTTACGGTGTCGATTGCCGGCGGGCAGGTGACCGATGTCAATACCGCCCGCATTGCCGCGGTGGGCGCCAAGCGTGCTGCACGCATCGCTGCAGGACTGTATTCCAAGGGTTTGACCTCGGGCTTTTCTGGTAACTACCGCTATACGGTTACGGTTCAGGGCGACGAGACAACCTATGTATTCGTCGACTGTTCACGCGAGCTTGCAAGCTTTCATTCGTTTTTGAGCGCGAGCGTAGCGATCAGCTGCATTGGCTGGCTGGCGGTATTGGCGATTGTGACGGTGGCCTCGGGTGCTGTAATTCGGCCGATGGTCGAGAGCTATAGCAAGCAGAAGCGCTTCATTACCGACGCGAGCCACGAGATTAAGACGCCGCTGGCTGTAATTGATGCCGCCAATGAGGTACAAGAGATCGAGAGCGGCGAGAGCGAGTGGACGCAGAGCATTCACGAGCAGGTCGCGCGGCTGACGGCGCTGACGGAGCGTCTGGTGTTCCTGGCGCGTATGGACGAGGGTTCGGCCGGCTTTACCATGACATCGATCGATCTTTCGGAGTCCGCGGACAAGGCTGCGGCGCCGTTTGAATCAGTGGCGGTTTCGCGCGGCAAGCGTCTGTCGACTTCGATTGCGAGCGGCGTGCGGGCTCATGCCGACGCTGCAGCGGTAGCGCAGGTGGTTGAGTTGCTGCTGGACAACGCCACGCGCTACGCAAGCGAGGACAGCGTGATCGAGCTGAGCCTGCGCGCAGCCTCGCGCGGTCGGGGTAAGGGCGCCGCCGAGCTTGTCGTATCGAACGCCGTGGACGAGCTGCCCGAAGGCGACCTGGACCGATTGTTTGACCGCTTCTATCGTGCAGACGTATCGCGCAGCTCCAAGACGGGCGGCTCGGGCGTGGGTCTATCCGTCGTGCGCGCCATCGCCGAAGCCCATGGCGGCTCCGCTACCGTATCCGGCCACGATCATCAGATCGTCTTCACCGTCCGCCTCTAAAACCTGCCAAAATAAACCTGTCCCTTTTTGGTCGGTGCGAAATGGGTAATACTAAAGAGTTATCCGACCAGATGGGAATTAATCGATGGCTTATATCGAATTTAAAGACGTCATCAAGGCGTACGGCGAGGGCGATGCCCGCATTCACGCGCTCGACGGCGCGAGCTTTACCGTTGAACGCGGTGAGCTCGCCATTATCCTGGGCGCCTCGGGTGCCGGCAAGACCACGGCGCTCAACATCCTGGGCGGTATGGACACGGTAACCTCCGGCACCGTAACGGTGGACGGGCGCGACGTGAGCTCCGCCAACGAGGCGCAGCTCGTGGAATACCGCCGTGCCGACGTCGGCTTTGTCTTCCAGTTCTACAATCTGGTCCCCAACCTGACGGCGCTCGAAAATGTTGAGCTTGCGGCGCAAATCTGCCCCGATTCGCTCGATGCCGAGCAAACGCTTTGCCAGGTTGGCCTGGGTGAGCGCCTGGGCAACTTTCCGGCGCAGCTTTCGGGTGGCGAGCAGCAGCGCGTGTCCATTGCGCGCGCACTGGCCAAGAACCCCAAGCTGCTTTTGTGCGACGAGCCCACGGGCGCACTCGACTACAAAACCGGTAAGCAGATTTTGCAGTTGCTGCAGGACACCTGCCGCAAGCAGGGCATCACGGTCATTATCATCACCCACAACTCCGCGCTGGCGCCCATGGCCGATCGCCTGATTCGCTTTAAGAGCGGCCGCGTGGAGAGCGAGACGATCCAGCAAAATCCCGTGCCTATCGAGACGATCGAGTGGTAGCGCCCATGGACCAG
Source organism: uncultured Collinsella sp. (assembly GCA_900551305.1). GTDB lineage: Bacteria > Actinomycetota > Coriobacteriia > Coriobacteriales > Coriobacteriaceae > Collinsella. The sequence goes on along the minus strand of URVK01000046.1, from coordinate 1,395 downwards.
GACCGCCAAAACAGCCTACGCCGCGACGCGCGGAACACGGAGCGCGAGCAGGATTTTACGACCTACCGCACTGCCCAAAGCTCAAACGATATGGTGCCGACGGTTTTTCGCCGCGGTGTCTACCGCACGATTCGCGGCAGCCTCAAACGCTTCTTGTCTATCGTCGTGATCACCGCGCTCGGCGTGAGCGTGATGTGCGGTCTTAAGGCGGGCTGCGAGGATCTGTGCGATTCGGTCGACGCCTACTTTGACCAGCAGAATGTCTATGACATTAACGTGCAGTCGACCTATGGCCTTACGCGCGACGACCTTGCTGCGATCCAAGAGGTCGACGGCGTCGAGACGGCCGAGGGCATCTATACCGAGACTGCCTATACCGCCGTGGGCACAACGCGCGAGCGCGTGGTCGTGCAAAGTCTCTCCAAGGAGAACATCGATCAGCCAGTGCTCGTGAACGGCGATTTGCCTGAGAGCGCCGATGAGGTCGCGGTGACTTCGAAGTTCCTGAAGGCTTCGGGCAAGAAAATCGGCGATACGGTGAGCTTTGCCGCCAACGATGCGAGCTCGTCGAACCAAAGCGCCAAGGATCAGTTTGCCGTGGGCGATTACACCATTACGGCCGAGGTCCTCGATCCTACCGACGTGAGCTCCGACTCGACAGTCAACGCCTTTCGCGCTGCTTCGACTGCGGACTATAAGTTCTACGTGAGCGAGGACGCTGCGACATCTTCTTCCTACTCCGCGGTCCACGTGATCGTCGAGGGAGCCAAAAGCCTCAATTCCTATTCGGATGCCTACGCGGCAAAGATCAATGAGGTCAAGGGCAATATCGAGAAGATCCGCGAGGAGCGTGAGAATGCGCGCGCTCAGGAGCTGACGGTCGACACGCCGGCAAGCTTGGATGCGGCCGAGCGCCAGGCCGGCCTGCTCTTTGGGATCGAGCAGGACAGCATCGACCGCATGGCCGGAGTAGGAAGGGAACGCGCGCAGGCGCAGGCCGAGTTGGACCAGCGTCGCGCCGCCGCCGACCAACAGTTTGCCGATGCCCGCGCCGAGCTTTCCGATCTGGGCGAATGCACCTGGTACATCCAGGACCGCGGCAATATCGCAAGCTACTCAAGCGTGGAGAGCGATAGCTCGTCAATTGAGGCCATCGCCACGGTGTTCCCGTTCATCTTCTTTATCGTCGCCGTGCTCATTAGCCTTACCACCGCCACACGTATGGTCGAGGAGGAGCGCACGCTCATTGGCCTGTACAAGGCGCTCGGCTATTCGCGCGGACGTATCCTGTCCAAATACGTGGACTATGCGCTGTGGGCTTGTCTGATCGGCGGCGTGCTCGGCAACATCATCGGCTTTGTGGGGCCGCCGCTGTTCCCGTTTTCGGAACAGGTT
>URVK01000045.1 GCA_900551305.1 uncultured Collinsella sp. | reverse complement strand
CTATCACATTCTCGTCGCAACGGACAAGCGGCTTGGAAATGCCCAGGTGCATCAGCAGCTTTGACGTCACACGCGTGTCTTCGCAGCAGATGGCATCGGCGGCGGCAAACGCCTCGCCAACGCGCGGGGACAGGTCGCCCAGGTTGCCGATGGGCGTGCCGACCACATAGAGTTTGCCCGTATGGGCGCTGTTTTGCGTCATATCAACCTATTCAATCATGCCACGCTCGAGCGTACCGAGCGCCGCGCGGGCGTCCCATGCTGCAATGCGCTTCTCGGTCTTCCACGTTTGGAAGAACCAACCGGCAGCCGGTGCAAACGAAGCCAGTTGGTTGGCGATAAACACGCGCTCGTAGGCATTGCGGCCCTCGGGCGTAACCGACGAGTTGGCAAAGATCGCCGCGCCCGACCATTCGCCCACCAGCACGGGGAACCCAGTCGAAATCGCTTCTTTAAGCTCGCGCTTGTTACGCGAAATCGCCGTCGTCAGCCCGCGGGGGCTCGTGATATCGAGCGCATACTCGTCGCGGTAATGGTACAGGTGAAGGTCCATGTAGACGTTCTTGTACTTAGCGCCGCGCATAAAATGCTTCCACTCGCTGGGATGTCCCGAAGACGAAAAGACGACGATCTTATCCTCGGGCATATACGAACGGACGAGCTCATAGGCATCGCGATAGAAGTTGCGCAGGTAGTGCGCAGGAATGCCATCCGTCATGGTGAAGAGGCTCTTGCGGACACTCATCTGCGGCGTATCCAGCAGCTCAATGCCCAGCAGGCTCTCGGCCTCGCCGTAGCGATCGGCCAGGCGCTCGAGCACGTCGAGTGCGACATGACGACCGTTGGTGGACGAATGCCACTCGGCAACAGCCTCCGGCGTGGCGGGCGAATCGTTGGAATCGCCCTGGCCACCGGGCACAGTTGCTAGATCAAGCAGCACGCGGATGTCGTACTTGGCAGCCCACTCAATTGCACGGTCGATGTAGTCGACAACCGAGATGTAGGACGCATCGGACTCCTGCGAGCCAAAGGCATACCAGGGTACCGGCAGACGCACGGCATTGAGGCCAATCTGCGCCATGCGGCGGAAATCGTCCTCGCTCACAAACGTCTCGTAATGACGGCGCATGCGCTCGTTATAGGCGGCGGTGCCCATGGCCTCCTGCAGCTCGGCCGCGTTGGATGCACCGGTCGCCGCGTATAGCGACGGGGTCACCCAAGGCTCGGGAATAAACCAGCCAGAGAGATTAACGCCGAGTATCCTCTCCATCACTGCCCCCTTCGGATCGTGCAGGCTGAGCCTGCATCGTATTGCACAGGAAAAGTATCGTTTTGAGTATACCCGCGCGTGCGGACAGACGACCGAACGGTCTGTAAAGTGGCGCAAAAGCGGGAGGAATATCTGGGCGGGCCCGAGATGGCGCGCCGAGATGTACATATGCGCCGGAAGTAGGCGGCCGAAAAGCGCATCCCGTTCTGAGCGCGGGATCTGGGACGCAGTTTCCGCCAAAGACCGCAAAAGGAAAGCACATCCCATTCTGACGCCGGATTCCGGGTCGCGCTTTCCCAAGCGGCCTCAAAGCGGAAAACGCATCCCACTCTGAAGCCAAATTCCGGGACGCAATTTCCGCAGAGCCCTCAATAAAAGAAAAGGACCCCTTTGCAGAGGTCCTAGTCAATTCAAGGTGGCGGGGAAGGGAATCGCGTCCGCGCGCTGCGCGGACGGACCGCTGTGGCGCTTACGCGCCTTGCGAGCTGCGCTGGCAAACGCTTACGCGTTTACTCAGCTCCGCGCCCTCACGGGGTTCGATTCCATGTGGAGGCTGTATAAAAGAAAAGGACCCCTTTGCAGAGGTCCTAGTCAATTCAAGGTGGCTGGGAAGGGAATCGAACCCCTGACACGAGGATTTTCAGTCCTCTGCTCTACCAACTGAGCTACCCAGCCATTTGAGGTGTGCCTTGTTTCAAGGCTTGATTAGTATAACCAAGGACGCGTTCCGGTCAACCGAGAATTTTAAAAAAGTTTTTGGGCACAGCCTCGGTTCTATAAATCGGCACGTCAGAGGCATCAGCCGGCAGCAAGAAGTTTTTCACTCAGAGCCGCACGGGCAAACTCACTTGGCGTCATCCCCTCGGCAGCCGCCCGTCGACGAATGGCCTCCTTCATTCCCAGAGGAATCTTGACCGACAGCGTTGTCGTCCCCTCACCTGAGAGCGGGGGCCGTCCATGCACGATCCCACCAACGGTGTGTTCGCCATCCGGAAACTCTCCGCGCTCGTACGACTCGCACCACGCGTCAATCATTTCATCCGTTACAACCTGACCATTAGCGGCCGTATACGTCTTGCCCATCATCGACCCCTTTGCCGAGCTCGCTCGATCTCTTGCCAGAATTTCTTCTGAACCGGAGACAGGGCATGAATAATGAGCCATCCACGAATTAGTTCGACCGAACAAGTTCCACACTTCGACCATCTGGAAGCCATCCAGTGGCAAACCATCTCGGCGGCTCGTCCTCCGACTCGCGGCGAATGCACTCAGTAACCGCGAACCAGGCACCTAGTACCTGCTTTTCCGTCAAGTGTTTTTTGGCGTTCGGATGGATCTCAACATCCATGCACCTTCTCCTCCATCTTACCCAATTTCGTATGACGAAAGTCCGCTGTCGCCAATCTCTTACGCCGGCACTTGTTGGAGGGCGGGAGGTGTAGCGAGGATTGAAGGGCGTTCCAATACCGCCCAGGCGCCGGGGCAGGAGCACATACACCAGGGACATACGTTTTCGTAGCGCGCGAGGATATTGCCGCGTGCATCGATGAAGGCGATGTCGATGGGATAGACCATAAAACACGTATGGACCGAAGAGCAGCGTGGAAACGCCATGACGAGCGGCAGGCCGTTGGCGGCAACCGGACGCCGTCCCAGCATGCCGCGCAGGCGCACGACAAACGACTCCGCCACCACAAACTCGGCCGGCGTCCAACCCAGCCTATTGAGTGCCCGCGCGTAGGCGATGTAGGACGAGACCGCGGTCACATGACCACCCCCGGACGCCATGGATCGACCGTCACCACACGCTCGTGCGACAACGTTGTCGGCGCCCCCAGCGGAACGCCAGCGATGCTGAGAGAAGTCGGCCACGGCTCATAGTGCATGGTGCAGGTGTAGGTCCTAAACGTACCGGATAGGGAGAGCAGGCCACCATCCGATGCCTCCGCGCCTTGCTCGCTCGACACTTCGATCTGCAAGTCATAGCCTTCCATGGCATTCAGAATTTGAGTCTGAACCGTCGCCGAGGCATCGGCAGAGCTCTCGTCCCCCTCCCCGCCCGGCGCCACAGCGTGCGCCAGCACGATGTCGGGCACCACGCGGTCGAAGCGCGCGACAGCGCCGGCAAAGATCATGACGTTGTACACGATGAGTGCCAGCACCAGCAAAACGGGCGTAACCACTGCCATCTCCACCGTCGCTTGGGCGCGCTCCTCACGCAGACGCATGCGAATACTCATTACGACCCACCGCCCAGAGCGCCAACCAGTGTCGCGACATCGACGGTGAGTGGGATGGAGCCGCCGCCGGGCAGAGGAATCTCCGCAAGCGTGAACACCGTACCGCTAATGGTGCGTTCGACTTGATATTCCAACGCCTCGCAAAGCGCCTTGGGATCGGTCACGCCCAACGGAATACTTCGCAGTTTGTCTTGCGCTTGAGAGAGACCAGCAATGTCAGACCCCGGACTCTTAATGACGTTGGCGGAATCGGTCAGCACCGGCTTTCGCAGGCGCAAGTCGCACGGTTCCAAACCCAGCGCCGCCACGGACGCCGAAACGGTATCGCCGAGCCACGATGCAATGGAGCCCAACGCACCGCTGCCCCCTCCTAGGTCTTTAATCATCTCGTCCATAAGTTCGTCGGCCGAACCTTGGATATCACCGTATCCCACGAGCAGCCGTCCCCAAACATCCATGACGCCGTCGAGCACGCCGGCAACGCCGCCCGAGCGTTCCTTCAATGTCGAGAAAAATCGCGAAAGCACGTTGTTTTGCGCCGTCGCCTCATCGGGCGCCAGCACCGCGGCAGAGATAGCACCGCGATCGCCAAGCCTGACTGCCGTGTTAAACGAAGAGTTGAGCTCATCGGGGCTCGAGATGGCACCCGAAGCCGCAAAGGCAACCACGCCGTTGCGACCGGGCGGAGCGATACGCGGACGCTTGCCCGAAAGCGCTTTAATGGCCTGGTCAAACGCATTGCCCGCACGGCCGGCCTCATCCTCGGCCTGACGCTCAAGTTCGAGTTCTTTGTTGCGGCAGTCGACGTAGTCTTCCAGAGCCTCTTTGAACTTGTCAAAGTGGTACTCGAAGCCGTTTTCGATGAACGATGGCGGCATGAGGGCGCTTCCAAGCGTAACCACGCCGAAGCCGCACGCTTCGCATGTATCACGACCATCATAATCAGCAACAGATGCCAGCCCACTCGGAGTCCCTTTCTGATAGACGGGGCATTCGACTCCATAATGCAGGTATGTTCTGCCGTCGTTGTTGCTTACAGGCCATGCGGCATCGGTGTAAAGTTCGGTCGGCCGCACCTCGTTTGGGACACGCGGCAATAGTGGGATAATGGCAGAAAACCGTTCGCCATCATCTTTTATGTATGCTCGATCGACCTCTTCAATCGCATAGGCATAGAACGCTTTTCGAGCGGCTGACTGCGCTTTCATCTCGACGCTCGATCCCTGAGGTTTTTCATTCGCCAAGCGCTGTCGGTAATAGGTTTTCGCGCGATCGAGCGCTATTTGCGGCTCCCATGTGATGCTCGACTTTTCATGACGGTTCTGGCTGTCAGATAGTTCTGCTAGTTTTTTCGCACGCTCCCACATACACGAGTACTTGCCAATCGAACTCTCGTCCGACCCGCCACAATCCGCCAGCCAAGCGCGCTCTTTAGCCTTCGCCGTGTCCTCAGAAGCCTTCCGCAGCTCCTCGGCCGCACGCTCTAAATCATCTGATGTGTCTTTAATGGTATCGGTCGAGATCTCTGACCCTTTGAGCGCAGCGAAGTCCGATTCGGATGTCCTGGGCACGGCAAGCGCCGTACCGGTATAGGCCACACTATCGGTATCCTGCGCCGACACCGCCTGCGTGGCACGCGCGGCGATCAGATATGGCAGAGCCGTCTCGATTTTCTGTAAGCCTTCCGATGCGCTTTTGGCAAACTTGTTGCGCGTTTTAATGATCTCAATCCCGGTGTCGACCATATTGCCGGCAACTGGTTCGGCACCTGGGATGAGGATGGCGACCAGGCCCGTCCCGATTGTGGCAAACCCCGCCAGCCCCAGACTCAAGATGCTCGCATCAACCACCGTGGCAGCCGTGTGATAGGACGACACTACGTTGGCACCCGCCAGCGCGCCGCTATCGGCCGCCACCTGGGTATCCCCGGCACGCGACATGCTCCATATCGCCGCGGTCGACGAAAACAACAACGTGAGCACCACTAGGATGACCACGGCAGAAGAAAGCGTGGTGTAGGCACCGTCTTCGATAAACAGGTCGATACCGGCGCGGCCCATAAAGCCGCCTCGCTTGCGATGGCAGCTCGGACGGCGCGTCAAAACGCATCTAGACCAGAAACGCTTAATCCCATGCAGCAATCCACGAATCATAATCTCCCTCCAGCCATTCGGGACGCGATTGATACGAGACATCGACCTTGAGCTCAACGTAGCCGCCCTCGGCGGTACCACCCATAGCCCGCGCAAACGCACCGATCACAGGCAACGGCTTGACCTCGCCGGAAACGGACACGGCCGAGACGCCACCCGCACCGGCCCGGCCAAGCTCGATATCCCACGACAACGGCCCGCCGGCATGAAAGACCGAAACGTTGGGCACTGCGGCAAGCCGGCGGCGGGTGAACTCCTTAAGATCGTCGTCCTCCGCCGTCGTCGTGGTCATGAGCCGCGCGGTCTCGGCGGCGGCAGACTCCATGACCGCGTGCGTATAAAGCAGACACACCGGTTGCAATGCGAGAAGGATGAGCGTCAGAAACGTCGGCAGCAAAAAAGCGGCCTCGACCGTAGACTGCGCCCGGTCCTCGCGCGCGATATCAATACAACGCGATGTCCTTAGCACCCGCAGCGGCGTCGATAACCGACGTCGAGGCAACGCCATGGGATGCCGCCCGCTCAACCAGCGCCGCCAAGCGTCCATCGGTGCCAGCACGCCAAAGTCCCACAATCGCCAGCACGATCGATAACAGCGCCACCGTGACGATGGCGTATTCCACAGTCGCTTGGGCAAACTCTTCACGCAGAACGCCATGCATTTCACGATCCCTCCTTTGAGCTTATTGTTTGCGGGACCAGGCGCACGGCGCGCAGACGACACGAAGCATCGCCAGCATCCGCGGCAACCGTCACCATATCGACCCAGCCGCGCCCATCGCGCACGATGGCGCCCCATACGTTGCCCTTAATATCGAGATAGCCGCTCAGGGCAAGCTGGGCCGTTGGCACCTCGCGGTAGGCGCGTAACATATCCGCCGCTGCCTCGGTCATCGGTCGGTCCTCGGACCATGCAAGCCGGACCGCAATCGCGTTGTCCTCAGGCGAATCCGTCGCAGTGCCAGACCGCTTGTCGAGCGTCCGCAGAAAAGTTTGCGCCGTGACAGCGACATCCGAATCGTCCGCATCTCGCATCTCATCTTTTTGAGACGCCACCGCCGAATCTGAGCCCGAATCGAAGGCGGCCCCAGGACGCTGCTGCCGCGCGGCGTTAAGCCCCCAAAGCACCGCCGCTATCGCCACGGTCAGGCAAGCAAACACCAGCAGCACCCCGATGGGGCGCTCGCCCTCTACAGGCTGTTGATGCCCTCGCTGATAGCGTTCCATAGATCTTGGACCTTGCCTTTAAATGCAACGATGGCAATAATCGCGATCACCACAAGCACACCCACCAAAATGGCGTACTCGGTGGTACCCTGCGCGCTCTCCTCCTGCAACAGCTCCTTGGCATGCTGGCGAGCGCGAATCGCCCGGCAAAAAGCCCAGCCCTGGACCTTGCCGGCAACGTCAGTCATCGTGTTCATGTATTCCTCCCTACATCATCCCGCCTGCTCCCAGCAGCGGGCCCAATATGGACAGAAGCAACGCCGGCAAGATGAGCGTGCCGGTGGGAATCAGCAGCTTGACGGGCGCACGCTCGATCTCGCGCTCGACCGCGGCGCGATGAGCCGCACGGATCTCGCGACTTTGAGCGGCCAGCGTCTCGGCAAGTGGGGCCCCAGGGGCGGGCCCCTGCCCCACCGTGATGGCAAAGGTCTCGAGCGCTCGCACGTCCAGGTCGCGCGCGGCGGCCAACAACTCGTCCTCACGCGTACCCACGCCCACTTGCCACGCCATGCAGGCCCGCTCAAGGCGAAGAGCCAGCACTGACCGACGGTTGGCGCAGAAAATCTCAAGCGCCGCATCAAACGAAAGACCGGCCGAAAGACCCAAGCGCACAACATCGATCATCTCGGACACTTCGCCGAGCGAAACTCGCGCCGGGCCGCCCGCTCCAACCGCGCCCTTCACTCGCGCGGTCAGGGCATCGACCACCGAGCGACCCGCGGCAGCGACCAGCACCGCCTCGCGCTTGCAGGCCCCTGCGATCTTGCGCGCATCCGCCCGATCCAAACCCGTCGCGACAAATACACTCAGGGCACACAGGCAAGCCACAACTGCAACCAGGGCGCTCATAGCTCCACCCGCATAATGCGCCGGATAACCACCAGGGCAACGACGTTGAGGGCTAGACCCAGTACCACAGCGCCCGCACCGGCAGGCGTCGCAAGACCGCGACGAAAATCTGCCGAAAGCAGCGCCAACACCGCGCACATGCCCGCCGGCATCGCCGCGACCATGTGTGCCGACATACGCGCCTGTGACGTCTTAACATCCAGGCGGCGCTTGAGCTCAATGCGCTCCCCCACCATGCTCGACGCCTCGGACAGTAAGTCGGCAAGCGGAGCGCCAGTGCGCTGTGACACCTTAAGCGCCAAGGTCACAAGCGAAAGACCGGGGGCGTCGATGCGCACGAGCAAGTCATCGAGCGCGTCGGTCGCCGAGATGCCGCAATCGATCGCCGCCGCTACCCGCAAAAACTCGGTATGTACCGGCTCTTGCGCATGAGCGCCCACAAAGCGCATGCCCTGGGCCAGCGAATGTCCCGAGGCAAGCGACATGGAAAGTGCGGTAAACGCCTCGGGCATGGCCTCTTCTGCATCGTGTTGCTCGCGCCGGCTCTCAAAGCCATCCCGAGCGGCGCCAACGGCAATCGGAGCAACAAGTCCCAAGGCAAATCCGAGGGGCGATAACGACACCATCGTTAGTAAAACGCAGCAGACACCGCTCGATAGCAGCAGAAACGCCAAACGCCCCGAAGCATCTTCAATCACGAGGCCAAGGCGATGCGCCGGAGCCAGCGATGCCCACGAACGGGCAATCTTTTTCAGCAGATCGTTTTCCACCAGCTTACGCGGCAGCTTCTCTGCCACCGTCTCGAGCGCCTGACGCGCCAGCTCCGCCGGCGGCACCTGCGGCACACGAGGTTCCGCCCCGCACGCCGTCGCAACAGAAAACCCTGCCAAACCCCCTACGACGAGGGGCACAGCGACCTCCATTCGTCCACCTCCTCTTGTGTGAGCGTCCCCGACCGCAGGCCTTCTGCGATAAACGGCGGCTCGCGGTCAAGCGTCCAGGTGCGCTCGGCGGCATCGAAAGTCACATAGCGCTCGAGCTCTACGCCGCCCGACGTGGCGCGACGCACCCCCGAATACGAGGAGACAAAACGCCTGCCATCGGCGTGGCGCTCGGACATCACGATGCCGTCGAGCGCCATGGCAATCTGCTCCTCGATGAGCTCGCTCGGCAGATCGATGCCATAACGTGCAAGCAACGTCAGACGCACCACGGTCTCCTGTTCTGAGCCCGCATGAAGTGTGGTGAGCGACCCGTCGTGGCCCGTGTTCATGGCCTGCAACATGTCGCAGCACTCGGCACCGCGCACCTCGCCCACCACGATGCGGTCGGGGCGCATGCGCAGGGCATTAGTTACTAGGTCGCGAATCGTCACCGCACCCTCACCCTCAATTGAAGCCTCGCGCGCCTCTAGGCGCACCACGTGCGGATGATGCGCAAACTTGAGCTCGGCAGAGTCCTCGATCGTCACGATGCGCTCGCCGGTGGAAATCTCACATGACAACGCGTTGAGCAGGGTGGTCTTACCAGATCCCGTGCCTCCCGCAACCGCCAGGTCCTGTCGCAGCGACACCGCGCACGACAACAGCTGCGCATACCAAAGCGGCAGCGACCCCAGCCCCACAAGCTCGTCCAGCGAGCAGATGCGGTCCGAGAACTTTCGGATGGTGAGAATCGGTCCGTCAATCGCCACAGGCGGAATCACCGCGTTGACGCGATAGCCCGTTTTGAGGCGGGCGTTGACGATGGGGCTGCGCTCGTCGATACGGCGGCCAAGTGGCGAGATGATGCGGTCGATAAGCACACGGATCTGTTCATCATCCTCAAACGCATGCTCGATGGGGTGCAAGACGCCGCCGCGTTCAAAGAAAGCCGAGCGGCAGCCGTTGATCATGTGAAACGAC
>URVK01000044.1 GCA_900551305.1 uncultured Collinsella sp. | reverse complement strand
CGGTCTTTCATGCAGCAGGGGCTCTCAATGTTTTTATGTCCTGCTCATATCGTCTGTTTGGAGACAATGAACTTAGCAAGAACGTAAAGCTAGGAGGCGCCATGTGTACGAGTATCCGATTTACCGATAATTCTGGTCACATGTATCTGGGCCGCAACCTCGACTGGAGCTTTGACTACGGCCAACAGGTTCGCGTGATGCCGCGCGGGTTTCACATCCCGTATTCGTTTATCGACGACGCGACGGCGGTACACGCGGTGATCGGTATGTGCATCGATTACAAGAACTACCCTATGTTCTTCGATTGCGGCAACGATGCGGGCCTCGCCGTGGCGGGTCTCAATTTCCCGGGTTATGCCGAGTATGCCGAGGGGCCGGTTGATGGAAAGACCAATATCGCGGCCTATGAGTTTCCCCTGTGGGTGGCAGCGACGTTCTCGACGGTCGATGAGGTCGAGGCCGCGCTGCGCGACACGGTGATTGTCGCCAAATCTGCCGGAGAGGGGCTGGGCGTGTCGCTGCTCCATTGGATTATCGGCGACAGCCAGCGCAGCATCGTGGTCGAGATGATGGCTGACGGCCTGCATGTATACGACGATCCGGTCGACACCCTTGCCAACCAGCCGACCTTCCCGTGGCACATGGAAAACCTGCGCACCTATATCACCGCCACAAGCGATTTTCCGCAGACGGCGACATGGCGTGGCGCCGAGCTCAAGCCCTATGGCGCGGGTGCCGGCATGCGCGGGATTCCGGGTGACTGCTATTCACCGAGCCGTTTTGTAAAGGCGGCGTACCTCAATGCCAATTACCCGCAAAAGGAGAGCGAGACCGAAAACGTCGTCCGTATGTTCCGCTCGCTCGAAGGCGTGGTAATGATTGAGGGGGCGTCCAGGATGGGCGATGGCAAGTTCGAGAAGACTATCTACACCGGATGCTTTAGCGCGCGCACGGGCAATTATTACTACGCGATGTATGAGGATCCGTCGATTCGCTACGTGAGCCTGACAGATGCCGAGGGCGCGAGTCCCGATAGGCTCCTGGTTCCCGAGCCGCGTCGTTCGTAGCCGATAGCTTTACTGCAATGCAAAGCGGCCCTGCATCTCTCGCGAGGTGCAGGGCCGCTGTCGTTGATTTGTGACGTCGCTAGAAGTTGACGTCGTTGAGTTGTTCGCTCTCGAGGCCGTCGAGCTGTTGCTGTTCGGGCGTATCGGCGACGCTCTCGAGCAGCTCGGTGGGATCGACGTTCATGTCCCTACCGGCCTCGTTGCCGTTGACCAAGTCGTCCGAGAAGATATCGACTTCCATTTCCTCGGCTTCCTCGATCTGAACTTCGAGCGGCACTTGGGTGCGTACGAGTTTGACTGCCGGACGCATGCGGGCAAAGAGGGGCACGTACTCGATGATGATGGCCGAGTTCTCTAGACCGTACCAGCGTGCCGGGCTTCCGCAGGCGCGGCGGACGGCGTACTTGATGGCCATCACGCGGTGGTCGTTGCGGTTGATGTCCGTTTCGGGGGCGAGCATCTTGCGCAGCATGCAAAAACGGAAGTCGCCCACGTTGCCGCGTGTCTCGTAGATGGAGTAGGTGTGATGCTGCGGCGGCAGCTCACCCGATGCCATCAGGTCGCCAACGATCTGGCGCAGGTAGGCATTGATGCGCTGGTTGACCTTAAAGCCCAGGTCCAGGCGCACGCGGAACAGGAAGTCCGTGCCAAAGGTCTCGACGGAATACTCGTGCGTATAGGGCTCATCGGTAACGTACACGTTGATGAACCAGTATGCCTTGGCGCGCTTGGGATGCTTATCCAAGATGGAATAGAGCACATCGCGGTCGAGCGTGAGCGGGTCGGGGCTGTTGGTGAGGAACACCAGGTTGTCGGCAAGCACGGGATAGGTCTCGTCGTTGCGCAGGCGGTCGAGCTGGTCAATGTACTTGGAGACGGGCAGCAGGATGGTCTGCGTGCGCTCGATGGCGGTGCCGCGGCGCCACACGTACATAAGGCCAAACAGCAGCGCGGCCAAGAAGATCATGACATAGCCGCCGTCAAAGAACATGGTGAGGCACGAGGCAAAGAAGCACAGCTCAATGGCGCCAAAGAGCAGTGCGAAGACGCAGGCACCCAGTTTGTGCTTGAGGATGCCGGCGATGTAGCTCGTCAAAAGCGTCGTGGTCATGAGCATGGTCACGGTGATGGCGAGGCCGTAGGCGCTCTCCATGCGCTCGGAGTTCTGGAACAGCAGCACGATGAAGATACAGCCGACCCACATGATGTTGTTGACGAGCGGAATATAGAGCTGGCCCTTGGTGTCGCTGGGGTAGTGGATGCGCAGGTGCGGCATGAGATTGAGACGGGTTGCCTCGGATACCAGCGAGAACGAGCCGGTGATGAGCGCCTGCGAGGCGATGATGGCCGCTACGGCCGAAAGCACGATGGCAAAGGGGCGCAGGGGCTCGGGAAGCATCATGTAGAACGGGTTGACGATATCCATCGCGAGCATCTGGGGGTTGGAGTTATTGGCGAGCAGCCAAGCTCCCTGACCCAGATAGTTGAGGATAAGGGCCGCCTTAACAAACGGCCAGGATGCATAGATGTTTGCCTTGCCCACGTGGCCCATGTCCGAGTAGAGCGCCTCGGCGCCGGTCGTCGACAGAAAGACGAAGCCGAGCACCATGATGCCCGAGTGGTTGATGGGCGAGAATAGGAACATGATGCCGCGAATGGGGTTGAGCGCGCGCAGGATGGACAGGTTGCCGAGCATGTTGAACAGGCCGGCCCCAGCCAGGAATAGGAACCATAGCGTCATAAGCGGGCCGAACAACTTGCCGATCGACGAGGTGCCGGCGCGCTGCATGGCAAACAGGCCGCAGATAATGATGATGGTGATGATGATGACGTTGGTCTGGCCGTCACCCAAAAGCGCATGGCCCCACTCGATAGTGCGCAAGCCCTCGATGGCCGTGGTAACCGTGACCGCAGGGGTGAGGATGCCGCCGATCATGGCGGGGAGAATCAGCCACGGTGCCACCTTGCGCACCAGGCTAAACAGGGCAAAGATGCCGCCTTCGTTGTGGTTGTCGGCCTTCATGGCGATAACCACGTACTTGACCGTGGTCACGAGCGTCATGGTCCAGATGACGAGCGAAAGCGCGCCCAAGATCATGTCCTCGCTGACGGTGCCGATGCCGTCGTTGTTGGCGACGATTGATTTCATGGTGTACATGGGGCTCGTGCCGATGTCGCCATAGACGACGCCGAGCGTTACGAGCAACATGCCAGCGGAGAGGGGAATGGCTCCGTGCCCGCCTTGACCACGCTGGTCTTGGGGGCTTGCCTCCAGTTCGTTTTGTGCCACGTGGACTCCCTTGGACATCCGGTTATCTATCTAGGACAGATAACCTTTATGCCGTCTTTATACATACAAGAGCAGTTTGGCACATTGGTTAGCTTTAGACAATAATCCCCAGATGGGGATTATTCATATACGCAGGCAGCATTTCAAAGCGGGGGCTATTAAGCACGTGCTGCTTGAGCGATACCGGCTTTGGCGTTTGCGCGTTTGCCGGCGAGTTCGCAAAAGATCGCGCCGCCGATGATAAGCGCGGCGCCCATCAGACGGACCGGTGTTATGGCTTCGCCCAAAATCTTGTATGTGAACACGACCGCCGAAAGCGGCTCGAGGTAGCCGACGACCGCGACGGTCTGGACGGGCAGCTTGGCGACAGCGCTAAAGTAGAGCAGGCAACCGATGCCGGTGTTGACGACGCCGAGCATGACGACGGCGCGCCAATCAATATTGGCGGCGACGCCGGCGGACAGGAATGAGGGGGCGCCCTGCGTGATGAGCGTGAGGACCAGCGCGGTCACAAAGGCTGCGCTCACCTGGAGCGCGGAGTTCTCAAGGCCTTCGATGTGTGGCGCACCCTTGCTGGCGATGACCATCAGCGCATAGCAAAATGCCGAGGCGATTCCGCAGGCGATACCAGCAATGGGCATATTGCCGCCTAGACCTTGCGCTGCAATGAGAAAAGCACCGCAAGCGACGGCGATAAAGCCGGCGATTTTGCCGCCGGTCAGCTTTTCGCCAAAGATGAGCGGGGAGAGCGCCATGACAATGATGGGGCCGCAGTAGTACAGCAGCGAGGATACGCCGACGCCGATCGTCTGGTAGGCGCGGAACAGAAAAATCCAGCTGGCGCCCAGCGCGGCTCCCGAGAGGAGGAGGGCTACGGCTTCGCGGGGGCGAGATGGCGCCTGCAGCTTATGGCGTTGGGTGATGACGAGGATGGTGACAAGCGAGAGTGCGCCCAAAAACGTGCGTAGTAGCACGATATCGGAGCTCGGCAGCGCGATGGCAGCGGCGATGATGCCGTTGGAGCCAAACAATAGCAATGCTGCTAAGTACGTAAGCAGTCCGTTGTTCATGCGCTGACATCCCCTCTATATCCGTGCATGTTCACTATGGGTGAACTGGCTATAGAAGAAAAGCGAATATAATGCATAGATAACATGACAAAAGCTCATGCATGGGTGGAGGGGTGCCGTGGAAACGAATGTTCAAAAGATGCAGGTGCTGCTGGAGACCGTGCGCGCCGGAAGCTTTACGCGCGCCGCCGAGCGGCTGAGCTATTCGCAGTCGGGCGTGAGCCGTATGGTGGCCGATCTTGAGGCCGACTGGGGCTTTAAAGTTCTCGATAGAAGCCGCGAGGGCGTAGTACTTTCTGCCGACGGGCGGCAAGTTATGCCGGCGGTCGAGGCGCTCTGTGAGGAATTCACTCGCTTGCAGCGACGGGTGGATGAGATGCGTGGGCTCATGCGCGGCAAAATCTGCATCGGTACGTTTTCGAGTGTGGCGACCCACGTGCTGCCGCCGGTGATTGCGCACTTTCGCGCCGATCACCCGGACGTCGATTACGAGTTGCTGATGGGTGATTACTCCGAGATTGAGCAATGGGTGGCGGAAGGCCGCTGCGACCTGGGCTTTATTCCGCGCGAACCACGCGGCGCCGGCATAGCGTCGCGGCCGTTGGTGCAAGACGAGCTGATGGCCGTGGTGCCAGCGGACTCCTCGCTTGCCACCGCGGAGGTCGTTTCCCTTGCCGATTTGGCCAACGAGCAGTTTATTCTGCTGGAACGCGGCACCGATGACGAGATTACGCCGCTGTTTCGTCGCGCGGGCCTGACGGTGCGTTCTAAGCTGTCGACCTGGGATGACTATGCGATTATGGCTATGGTCGAGGACGGCCTGGGCGTGAGCATTCTTCCGGCGCTCATCTTGCGCCGCTGCCAGTTCGATGTTGCCGTGCGCCCACTCGAGGGACATCCTCATCGGCAGATCAATGCGATATATCGCACGGCTGACGTTTCGCTTGCGGCGGCTCGTCTCCTTGAATATCTCTAAAGGCGCGTACCTGTTGTCCACTTTGGGACAATCCTCGGGGTTCGGTACATTTTCTTATGAAATTGAACTTTGGAATGAGGTGCCGCGTTATACTGCTGCCTAAATTGAACTCTGGTTCAATTCGTGTTCTATAAATTGAACTTTGCCAGCAAGGAGGTTCTAGTGGCCCAAGAGACGTTTAGCGATCGCCTGCGACAGACTATGTCCGATCGCGACGTTCGCCAGTCGGACGTAATCCGCGCATCGGAGATGCTCGGCAAAAAACTCGGCAAGAGTCAGATGAGCCAATATGTGAGCGGCAAGACGATTCCGCGGCGCGATGTGGCAGAGCTGCTCGCCCGCATTTTGGAGGTCGATGTTACCTGGCTGCTTGCCGGTGACGCCGATCAAGGCGAGGCATCATCGCCCCGTAACGTTTCCAAGCCCGAACCCCATCCCTCAGCTCAAATTCCAAGGAGCACCACCATGCGTACTTTTTCTAAATCCACCAAGCTCGATAATGTCCTGTATGACGTGCGCGGTCCCGTCGTCGACGAGGCTGCCCGCATGGAGGACGAGGGCGAGCGCATCCTCAAGCTCAATATCGGCAACCCGGCGCCCTTCGGTTTCCGCACGCCCGACGAGGTCATCAAGGACATGCGCCAGCAGCTGCCCGACTGCGAAGGCTATTCCAACTCGCGTGGCCTGTTCTCCGCGCGCAAGGCAATCATGCAGTACTCGCAGATCAAAGGCCTGCCCAACGTTCAGATGGAGCACATCTACACGGGCAACGGCGTGTCCGAGCTCATTCAACTTTCGATGAACGCGCTGCTCGACAACGGCGATGAGATCCTGATCCCCAGCCCCGACTACCCGCTCTGGACGGCGTGCGCGACCCTTGCCGGCGGCCATCCTGTGCACTACCTGTGCGACGAGCAGGCCGATTGGTATCCCGATCTGCAGGATATGGAGTCCAAGATCACGAGCGCGACCAAGGCCCTCGTCATCATCAACCCCAACAACCCCACGGGCTCCGTTTACCCGCGTGAGGTGCTCGAGGGCATCGTTGAGGTTGCGCGCAGGCACCAGCTCATGATTTTTGCAGACGAGATCTACGACCGCCTGTGCATGGACGGCTATGAGCACGTCTCGATTGCCTCGCTCGCTCCCGATCTGCCCTGTGTCACCTTTAGCGGCCTTTCCAAGTCGCACATGATCGCGGGCTATCGCATTGGCTGGATGGTGCTTTCGGGCAACCAGCGCTGCATGAGCGACTTCATCATGGGCATCAACATGCTCTCCAACATGCGCCTGTGCTCCAACGTGCCGGCCCAGTCAATCGTCCAGACGGCGCTCGGCGGCCATCAGTCGGTCAACGACTATATCCGTCCCGGCGGTCGTGTCTACGAGCAGCGCAACTTTGTGTATGAGGCGCTCAACAAGATCGACGGCATCTCGGTGGTCAAGCCGCGCGCGGCGTTCTACATCTTCCCCAAGATGGATGTTAAGAAGTTCAACATCACCGATGACGAGCAGTTCGCTCTCGACCTGCTGCACGAGAAGAAGATCCTGATCACGCGCGGCGGCGGCTTTAACTGGGCCGAGCCTGATCACTTCCGCATCGTGTACCTGCCGCGCATGGAAGTGCTTAAAGAGTCGCTCGAAGACCTCGCCGACTTCTTCGATCATTACCGCCAGAGCTAGTGGGATAGAAGCTCCGCACTATGAAAAGCTCCCTGCAGTTGTTTTGCTGCAGGGAGCTTTCTTGAATCGGCGGAACTATATAACAATTCCGTTGCAGTGGTCGATTTCGTGTTGGATGATCTCGGCGGTGTAGCCCGAGAAGTTTTTGATGCGGTGGATAAAGTTCTCGTCCAAATACTCAACCTTAATGCGGCGATAGCGGGTACAGGGACGCTCGCCGATTAGCGAGAGGCATCCTTCGCTTGTCTGATAGGCATTGACCTGCTCAAGAATTTGAGGGTTGTACATCAGGAGCGTCTTGTTGCCGTCTTTTACGCAGATGATGCGTTTGCGCACGCCGATCATGTTGGCGGCGAGACCGACACACTCGTGCTCGTGTTCGTGAAGCGTGTCCAAAAGGTCCTGTCCGGTAGCGGCGTCTTCGGGGTCGGCATCCTCGGAGGGCAGGCGTAAAAAGAACTCGGACTTCATGATGGGTTTGATCATGGCGGGCTCCTCATGTCTTATGCTTTCGTGGACTTTTAATAATAGCGCGGAAGGAAAGCTGCGCGTCCGCGTTACAATCTTTCGACGTTGGACCATGTTGCCAGATTCGTCGTGTACGGCGTCTGGTGTAAGTCTAGGGCTCATTTTCGCCCTGGACTGTTCCTCTGGGGCGATGCGATTGTCGTTCTAAGAGGAAGGAATTTCATGGGGACCAAATCCCAAAAGCAAACTCAATCACCGTCGACAGCCTCGGCGATTCTCGTCGTAATGTATGTTGCAGCCTTTGTTGCCGCGTTTAACGAGAACATCATTAACGTGGCGCTGCACGACATTATGGCGGCCTTTTCGGTGAGTGCCACCACGGCGCAGTGGCTCGTTTCGGGCTACATGATCGTGACGTCGATCTTTACGGCTATCATGGCCTTCCTGTCCGGTCGTTTCTCGACGCGCAAGCTGCTGTTTTTCGCATGCGGATGCATGGTCGCCGGCGAAGTCCTGTGCCTGGTCGCTCCGTCGTTTAGCGTTTTGCTGCCAAGCCGTATTTTGCAGGCTGCGGGATCGGGCATCTTGTTTCCGCTCATGATGAATGTGGTGCTGTCTTGTGCCCCGCGCGAGAAGCTCGGTCTGTACCTGAGCCTGGGCGGTGCCTGCATTACGCTGGGGCCGGCGTTTGGACCCGTGATCAGCGGTCTAATGTGCACGTTGTTTGGCTGGAGGGCGGTGTTCGTAGTGCCGCTGGTGGGCGGCATTGTGGTCGCTGCGGCGGGCGCAAAGCATGTTCAGAATGTCGGAGAGCGCTCGAACACCACGCTTGATATTCTGTCGGTTGTTTTGCTCGCTGCCGGTATAACAGCATTTGTGTATTCCGTAGGCGAGTTCTCGACCAATCTGGTTGGCGGTACCGTGACGCTCTTAGCCGCCATTGTGCTGCTCGGCCTGTTTGCGGCCCGTCAGCTCAAGCTTGAGCATCCGGTGCTTAACGTGCGTCCCATGGCGAGTGTTCGTTTTTGGCCTGCGTGTCTGCTTGTGGTGGTATCGATGATGACGACGTTCTCGATGAGCGTTTTGTTGCCGCTCTATTTTGAGGGCGCATACGGCATGACCGCACTTGTTGCGGGCTTGCTCATTTTGCCAGCAATTGCCTGCAACGCCGTGACCTCGATTGTGGGCGGACGCGTGATGGGCGCCCGTGGCGCATGGCCGCTGCTGCCGGTCGGCTTTGCCCTGATTGCCGTGGGGCAGACTGCCATCTCGGTGACGGCGGTAAGCATGAACATCGGCGTCGTCGTGGCGCTGACCGTTGTGGTGTATGCCGGAGTCGGTTTGGTGCTGAGCCCCTCGCAAACGGCCGGCTTGGAGACGCTGCCTGGCGCTGAGCATCCTCACGGAACGGCATTGCTCAACACGTGGAACATGATTGCCGCATCGTTTGGCCCGTCGCTGTTTATCGGCCTGCTCTCGAGTTCTGCGGCGACTGCCGGCGCCGCTGGCGTTGCGACCGACGTTGCCCAGGCGATTGGATTTGCGGCGGCCGTGCGTGTGGCGGCTGTAATTGCCGTGGTCGGGTTCGTGGCGTCGCTGGTGTACGCTCGTCGCGAGTCGCACATGTCGCATTAATGTGTGCACATAGATTCTGCAGCTAGATTAGCGGGCGACACCATAAACTAATGGACGTTTTGCCGAGAGGCATGAATGTTTAAAGCGCAAAGAGTGCGCGACGGGCCCCGCGAATGGGGCGATGATGCCCGAGAGGGCCAAGAAGGAGTCTCATGTCTGAGAACGAAGAGATCATGAACGAGACCGAGAACGAGACCATGGCTGCCGAGGTCGAGGCAGTCGAGACCGTGGAGACCGAAGCTGCTGAGGTTGAGGCTGCTGACGAGGTTTCCGCCGAGGAGGAGGCCGAGGTTGTCGAGGCCGCCGCTGATTACGATGACGAAGAGCTGATGGATAAGATGCAGAAGGCCGCCCGCCTGCTGCGTAGCCGTCGCTTTGCTATTTCCAAGGAGGAGGAGGCCAAGGCCGAGCGCATGGCGAACATCGAGCGCGCCATCAAGCTTCTTGACCTCAAGCCCAAGATGGAGCAGAAGGAAATGTCCGACCTGCTGGGCATGCGCCTCCGTGAGCTCGATGGCCTGATGGCCGAGGCCGAGGCTGCCGATCT
>URVK01000043.1 GCA_900551305.1 uncultured Collinsella sp. | reverse complement strand
GGAAGGTGACGCCTCAAGTCCCCCACGTTCTTCCCCGCGTCCCAGTATGGCGGCCTGAACACCATCAAGGCCCTCGCCGCTCCGTTTGTCGGTCACCGCTTTATGCCCACCGGCGGTGTGAGCACTGCCAACGTCGAGGAGTACCTGAGCTCCTCCGCCATCATCGCCTGCGGTGGCACCTGGATGGTCAAGCCGGCCCTGTTTGCCGACGGCGACTTCTCCAAGGTCGAGCAGATTGCCCGCGAGGCCATGGACGTCGTCAAGAAGGTCCGCGGCTAGGTTTAGCTCTCTATCGTGAAAGGGGGCGTGCCCTAGACCTCGCCCCCTTTCTTTTAAAGCGGCTCGGAAGCGCGCCGTTTCCGTCACGAACAAGAACCAAAACCGTCTTGTATGCTGATAGAACGTGACGGAAGCGACACGCCCCCGAGCCGCTTTGCCTACTCGGCTGGCAACCGCGCCCAGTTGAGCCACATCGACAAAAACCGAGCCATCAAAACAGCTGCGGCGCCGTCTGGAGGAATGGACCCTTGCTTCCGGTCTTTTCCTCCAAGCGGCGCCGCAGCTTTTTTGTGCCCCGATAGTGCCCCGGCAGTTGCGGTGAGATACGGACTGTTTACACCATCAGAGCCGCAAAACAATCCCTATTTCACCGCAACTAATGAAGGGGGCGAGTTAGATGGCCGAGTCTTTGGACAGCTCAAAGTAGTCGGGATGCAAGGCAATAACCGGACCCTGCTCCTCGGGCATTAGATGCAAATGCGTCTCTGCCAGATAGCTCGCCGTGTCGGTATCGCCCTTCTTAATGGCCTCGAGAATCCGGCGATGCTGCCCACGGATCGGCTCCCAGTCCAGATCCTGCGACACCATACGCAACCAGTTGTATCGCTCAAAATGCGTATTGACGCTCTTCATCCAATCCCACAACATGTGGCGGCCGGCAATCTCAAAACATGTCTCATGGAACAGGTTGTCCAGATCGAAAAAGCGACGCGTTTCGCTATGGTCGAGCGACTCGGACTCGGCAAGAATCTGCTCGAGCCGCTGCTTTTGCTCGGGCGAGGCGGCCGAACAGCATTTAATAAGCACGCTTCTCTCGAGCTTCTCGCGCAAGAAACAAGCGTTCTCAGCGCGTTCCATGCTGATCTTAGAGACGTAGGTGCCGCTTTTGGGACGCGTTTCCACCAGCTCCTGCTCGCGCAGGCGCACAAAGGACTCGCGAATGGGCGTGCGCCCGATTCCCGTCTCCTTTTCCAGACCAATCGCCGAAAGGCGCGTGCCGGGCTTGAGCTCGGCATAGATAATCTTGGAGCGCAATGCGTTGTATGCCTGATCTTGCAGGCTCTGATTATGCTGCTGTTCCATAAAGCCCTCGGATAAACCCTCGGTTAGTCGAATACCACCATGCAATACTATCGCATCGACACGCCCCAGCTCCCAATCAGTCTTTTTGGGACGGGGCTCTTTTAGCTACCCTGGCCCGCAGATCGGCCCCCTTGCCACAAAAGTGGCCCATCTACTACGTTAACGCGGAGAGCCCAGACCATGCTGAAAAGTGCAAAAACAAAACCGCAGGTAGACAGCTTGTCGATTTTCGAAAAAGCCGACTATGGTTGACCCCTGCGGCTTAAACGTAGTAGATAGGCCCTTTTCGTGGCGCAGCACTACTGCACCCCAAATTGGCACCCCGAGCCCTCGTGAGTTGCCAACAAGCTGTTCGCCCAGCGCTTTATCCGCGCGGCATTCGGATAATAGCACCACCGTAAGAACCCGCGAACAGCGCTATACGTTGCTATATCTCACTATACTTTGCTATATCTTGCTATATCTTGCTATATCTTGAGCAAAGGTGGCTCACATGCAAACAAACCCTTTTAAGCCCACAGCAGGTAAAACACCCCCCACGATTATCGGCCGCGAAGATGTACTTGAAGAATTCAATGAAGACCTCATCAACGGGCCTGGTGCCCCGGGGCGCCTAATGCGCATAGCCGGCGTCCGTGGAACGGGCAAGACGGTCCTCCTTGACGAGTGCTCACGTTTGGCGCAAAGCCGTGGCTGGACGGTCATAAAAGAGGTCGCAACCGAGGGACTTTGCCCGCGCATTCTCGAACAGCTGCAGCCCAAATTCCAGGTCAAACACGCCAGATTTGAGCCCACCCGTAGCTGGCATATCCATCGGCAGCATAGACATTGAGCGAATCGGCCCATCGCTACGCGACGCCATGAGACAGACAATATCCAAGAATGGAAATGGCCTGCTCATCACTCTCGACGAGGTTCAAGACGCAGAGCTCGATGAGGTCCGAACGCTCTCCATTGCGATTCAGCAGGTTATCGGCGAAGACCTTGATATCGCCTTTGTTTTTGCTGGGCTGCCTTCGATGATTGAAAGCATCATCAACGGAAAGACACTTGCGTTTTTGCGCCACGCCCTCCCCTTTGATCTGAAGGCTGTGGCAGTAACCGAAGTGTCGTACTCCCTCGAGGAAACCATTGAAGCGTCTGGCATGGAGTTGCAGCCAGGTATTGCCGGCCAACTTGCCGAGGCAACGCAGGGCTATCCTTTCATGATCCAACTCGTTGGATACTACGCATGGCAGTTGGCAAGACGCGCACATACAACGATTATTGGAGAAGAAGAAGCCGAGCGTGGCATTGCAACGGCACGCGAACGCTTCTGCGCCATGGTGATTGAGCCCGCGCTGCAGCGCATTCCGCCCACGTGCATCGCTTATCTGCTGAGCATGGCGTCTTTGGGGCAGACGAGCTCGACCAGCATGGTTGCCGATGCCCTAAACAAAACGCCTCAACAGGTGAGTTCCGTCCGCAGCCGCCTGTTAAGAGAATCGATTATCGAGGCTCCCTCGTACGGCAAGGTCTCATTTGCCATCCCCTACATGCGCGACTACCTCTACGAGCACAAAGCCGAACTGGAAGTTGAACTGTAGAAACGGCAACTGCCCTGCAAGACGAAAACCGTTTTCGTACGGATTAAAGCAGACGTAAACGATTTTCGTCTTGATTTGCGTACGGAATTAAGACGTAAATTGCGCTTTCGTACGCTTATTACCAGACGCAAATTGTTTTCGTCCGGCCATGCGTCCCCAATCTAGACGAAAAGAGCCCCGAGCTCGTATTGAACTGCATCCCAATTCTTGGACGGGCGCCGATGCCTGATCTCTGCCATGTCGAGGTGCGAGATCAAATCCTTGGCGCGCTCGCCGGAGTGGTATGCCTTGTTCGGCGCCACCTTCCTGTAGAGCTTCTTGGGCTTCGTCTTCCCCTTGTTGCCCGGCGGCATCTCCGTCTCAGGTGGCAGCCCTAGGAAGGACAGGACGCCGGGCAGGTCGCACAGCATCACGTCCTCGATGTCGGCCTTGGCCGCCAGGTCGACGACCCTCTGCGCTGTCGGCGAGATGTTCGGGGTGCTGCTACCGCCCGCTGGTTCGGAAGCTGGCGGGCAGTAGCGGCAGTAGCGGTGTGGCTCGATAGGCCCGAATATCCGTAAGGAAGGTGCTCGCTCTCATATGTGCTGATATGCCTCGCCTCGCGAACCTTGGGATGCTTCCTGAGGTAATCCCTCAATTCGAGCCACTCTTTATGCTCATAACGCTTCGAAATCGTTTCCCCGTCGACAGTTTCCTTCACATAATGGTATGTTCGAACGCCTTCGAACTTGCCGAACCCGTTCTCGACGCTGAAGTTTCTGAACCAGCGCGAAAACCCATTCAGGTCCATGAAGTTGACTTGGGGATGCCTGTCTTTCGTTCGTTCGAATGAGTGGACGAGCGGAGTGCCTTTGACTTGTTCCAGGCCGAAGGCTTCCATTTCGCGGGCCTGCTCCTTTTTCCAGAATTCGAGATACGACGTCAGCGTCTCGCTTATCGAGATCCTCCGCACGCTTTTCTTGCTTTTGGGCGAGCGAACGCTTCGATCGGCCGCGAACTGCTGCTCAATGAGGATGCTTCTGTTCTCGACGGAGACATCGGACCACGTCATCCCGAGGGCTTCTGCCCTTCTCATGTCGGTGTCGAGCATGAGCATCACGCATGTGATGTGCGCGTCCGGTTCTCGATTGAGTAGGATGTCGAGTAGGCGAGCGGCGTGATGGTTCCTTCGCGGTTGTCGTGGAACTTTTTTGCGTACGAGCCGACGGTGTCCCTCGATTTTTGGACGTAGGTGCCGCTGTTGAGTTCTGCCTTGTAGGCTTCGAGTGCGGCGTCGACCTCTCGGCTTTTGGTGGTATGTATGGTCTGCCACGGCGAATAGCGGTATTTGCCCGTGACCGGATCCTTGCCGAGGCTGTGACGGTAGCGCCACGTGTATTTGTCGCGGCGTTGCTTCGTTCCTTTGCCTATGACGAGAGGTCGGTCGTTCATCGTGTTCCTTGCCTGAAGTGCCTGAGAATCGCGCTCGGTTGCGCGGAATGGCGCAAAGGGCTGGGGCGGGTGGGCATTACCCTTGGTGGTGGGCCCTGCGTGGGGTCACACCCCAAGGGTAATGCTCCGCCTGACCGCTTTCAAGCTCGTTGTGGGTCGAATTTGGGTCGAATAATTCCGCGTACTTTTCTTTCGTAAATCTATGAAAACATCAAATGACCTGGAGTTATATTGACTTCAATTTGGGTCGAAATGTCTGAATGAAACAACGTCGTAGCGACCTCATAATCCGAAGGTCGGTGGTTCAAATCCGCCCCCCGCGACCATGAAACTTCAGGTCGGAAGCATAAAAGCTCCCGACCTTTTTCTTTGTCTAGGGGTTTCGGCATCTCTCGTTCTTTGGGTACCTCGAGGCGGGCAATCAGATAGATGCTTACGAGTATCATAGGGTCTTTTTACGTCGCGGTCGTGTCTCGTACTGGTGCGCCGCTCTTTGTGGGACGTGTCACTTTGCCATAGGTTGTCCGGCGGCGGGGCGCAGGTCGTTCCCCGTGGCGTCGCTCCTTTCGACGCTACGCTGCCTGGCTACTCGTTCCACTGGTGCTTTTTCATGTCGACGCAGCCGTTGTCTCGGAAGGCGACTCCTTCCTCCGTCAGTAGTGCTCGCTGGTCGGGGAAGTTTGGCGCGAGGCGTCCCGCGTGGTTGACGACGCGGTGGCAGGGATAATCGCCGTAGCGATCCGCCTCGCTCAGCACCGCTCCGACCAGGCGAGAGTTTTTCTCCCTGCCGATGAGGCGCGCTATCTGACCGTACGAGGCGACGCATCCCGCCGGAATCTCTGCCACGACGGAGAGAATCTCATAAACCAAATCTTCGTCCAGGACTTTTCCCATCGTATCGCTCCCGTGTTCGCTTTTGCCTTCGGGGGCGCGGCGCCGATCACCCGTGCTGCGATTTTCGCAGCTCCTCTTACCGAAGCATCGAGGGAAAGCGCGTGCGTGTCAAGGTTGTCTGGTCCAGTTGCTGGCTCGATGCCTCGAGATGTTCGCCTCAAGTGCGACCTGCCCCTATTGGAAAAGGATGCCGAAGATGTATTTGGTGATGGCGGAGCGGCGGATGACCCCCACGAGTTTGCCCTCGTCATCAACCACAGGAAGCTTCTTGAACTTCTTCTTCGCCAGCAGCGCGGCGACGCGGGCGATGCTCTGCTCGGGACGGGCACACACTACCTGGCGCGTCGCGAAATCCATGACGCAGCGATCCTTCAGGTCTTCGATGCGCTGCTCAAGGCTCTGATCGTCGAAGTACAGCATGGACGCGTCGCCGCCCGTGAAGATGGTGTGAGCGCGATGCTGCGCGATGGCTCCCATGACATCGCCGTCGGAGATGAACCCGACCACCTGGTTGCGCTCATCGATTACGGGCATGCTGCTCACCTCGTTTTCGGCGAGCATGCGCACCACGTCGGAAATCGTGCAATCCTGCGTGCAGGTGAACGGCTCTTCAATCATGATGCTCGAAACGGGCGTCCCCTCGAGCTCGAGCGGGATGCGCTCGGACAGAATCTCGGACATCGCTTATGCCTCCTTCGTTTTCGGTGCGGTTTTCTTGGTGCGCACGCTGAATATGGCGCAGATAAGGGAAACGAGGCCGATTGCCGCGCACACCTTGTAAGCGACGCCCGCGCCCACGGCGGTGGCTACTTGGATGCTCGCATCGACGCCGGCCGACGCGGTGACGCTTGTCATGACCGTGATGATGAGCGCCGTGCACAAACCGCCGGCGACCTGGCGGCCGGTGTTCGCGATGGCGTTGCCGTGGGCGATCATGTCATTTTTCAAGGCATTGACACCCCATGTGTTCACCGGCATGTTCGCGAGCGACTGGCCGGCGGACTGCAGCATGCAGAACAGCGCAACCACCAAGATGGGCGTGTTTACCGTCGAAAGCGAGAGCAGGAACAGGGCGCCGGTCATGAGGGCCAGGCCGACGATCGAGATGGCACGCGGACCGAACTTGTCGAACACCACGCCGGAGATAGGGCTGATGATGATGCCCACCGCCGCGGCGGGAAGCATGGCCATGCCGGTTTCGAAGGCCGAAGCGCCAAGCGAGGTTTGCAGCAGCAACGGCAACAGCGTGTTGGTGACCAGGCATGCGGCGTTGATGAGCGTGACGATGATGGCGGCCACGCGGAACTCGCGCGTCTTGAGCGTGCCCAGTTGAAGCAGCGGGTCCTCGATTTTGCCCTGGCGTACGACGAACAGCACCAAGCACACGACACCCGCGACGATCGAGCCGAGCACCACGGGGTTGCCCCAACCCATCGACGAGGCGCTCGAGAACCCGTAGAGAAGTCCGCCGAAGGCGATGGTGGAGAGGACGACCGAGGGCAGGTCGAGCTTGGGGTTCTTCAGCTCGCCCACGTTTTTCAGCATGAACACGCCCAGCGCCAGCACGAGAATTGCGAGGGGGACGATGGCGCCGATCATGGTGCGCCAGCCGTACGTGTCGATCACCGCACCGCCTACGACGGGGCCGACCGCGGGACCCGCCGACATGACGATGCCCGCCATGCCCATAGCCGTTCCTCGTTTCTCGACGGGGAACACCAGCATGGGAACCACCGAGACAAGCGGCATGAGCACGCCTGAGCCCGCCGCTTGCAACACGCGACCGATGATGAGGAACAGGAAATCAGGGGCTGCGGCGCACAGCAGCGTGCCCAGCGCGAACACCAGCGTCGCCCCGAAGAATAGCGCGCGGGTGCTGAACTTGTCGATAAGGAACGCCGAAACGGGGACCATGATGCCGCTCACCAGCGGGTATATGGACATGATCCACTGGGCAGTCGAGGCATCGATGGCGAAATCGGACATGATGACCGGCAGCGCAGGCGACATCACCGTTTGGTTCAGTAGCGCCAAGAAGGCACCCAGGACGACGACCGCGACGATGCGGATCTGGGTACCGGTAATGCGCCCATTGGCGGGCGCGACCGTACAATTATCAGACATAAGCTTCCTTCGTATCTATTCGATTCTTCGCCGAAGGCGCGCCGGCCCACGGGCGAAATAACATGCACGTGCTATGCGTGCATCAGATACGACAGGAAGAAAGCGGCTGCTCAGAGCGCACTTGGGGAACAACAGGAGAGGCCCCGTATACCAGGGGCCGCCGAATTGCGATGTATGCTTTGGTCAAATCCTTCATAGCGGGGAGGTATACTAGCAGCCGTCTTCGCCCCTTTCAAGGGATGTAACCCAGACGTTGATTTTCTTCACCGAGGCGCCATCGTTGACGGGTGGCGTGCTTCTCTATCGCCACACCGCGGGGCGAGGGAACGCCGCGGCGAGCTTGTACATCGGCTATGTGTGCAGCTGCGAGCGTGTCGCGCTGGGCGCCAGTCCGATCCGGCCGACTCTTGCCGACGGTCGGTCGCCGTCCTCCTCCATCTCCGCCTGCTCTGTTTTTGCTCGGCTCCCTTGTCGTATCATGGACGGACGAAAATTGAGCGAAGGCGGTACGTATGAACATCCAGATATTCGGCACGAAGAAAAGCTTCGATACTAAGAAGGCGCAGCGCTATTTCAAGGAACGTCGTGTGAAGTTCCAGTTCATCGACTTGAAGGAAAAGGGAATGAGCAAAGGCGAGCTCGAAAGCGTGGCGCGCGCCGTCGGCGGGATCGACGCTGTGATCGATCCAAAGGCGAAAGATGCCGACACGGTTGCGCTCGTACAGTATCTTGCTGCCGACCAGAAGTTCGAAAAGGTGCTCGATAACCAGCAGATTCTTCGTGAGCCCATCGTTCGCAACGGCCGCCAGGCAACCGTTGGCTACGAGCCTGACGTGTGGAAGGGCTGGGAATAAAGCGGCTGGGAATAAAGTGAAGCGCCCACGCCCGTGGTTTTATCCACGGACGCGGGCGCTTGCGTAAGACGTCTCTTGTCGTTTGAGTGGAGCGCCCCGGCGGCGCTGAACAACGCGCCCCGGTGACGTGGCTGAACTCGGGGCTCTTTGTGCCGCACATCTATGAGAGGGAATCGATGCGCATGGGCGCTACTCCATGTAGCCACCCTGAATGGCGGAAACTGCATGCTCGGTAAAGAACTTGAGCGTGCCGGAGGTATAGCGATTAGCCTTGGGCTTCCAAGCGGCTCGGCGCTCGGCCAGGACGGCATCGATCTCGGCCGGCTCCATCTCCTTGCCGGCGATGCCCACAATAGACAGCGAGCGCTCGGGGATGTTGATCTGGATAAGGTCGCCCTCCTCGATCAGGGCAATCGGGCCGCCCACGGCAGCCTCGGGCGAAACGTGACCGATAGCCGGGCCCTTGGAGGCGCCGGAGAAGCGGCCGTCAGTGATAAGGGCAATGCTCGCACCCAGCTCGGGATCGCTGGCGATAGCCTCGGTGGTGTAGAACATCTCGGGCATGCCGGAACCCTTGGGGCCCTCGTAGCGAATGATGACGGCGTCGCCGGGCTTGACCTCGTGCGTCAGGACGGCGTGGATGGCGTCCTCCTCGCAGTCGAACGGACGGGCCTTGAGCGTAGCCTGGAACATCTCGCGCGGAACGACGGTGTGCTTGACGACCGCGCCCTCGGGAGCAAGATTGCCGTGGAGGATGGCGATGGAACCGTCGGTGCCGAAGGCCTGGTCAAACGGACGGATGATGTCCTCGCGCTTGAGATTCCACTTCTCAAGGTAACGACCGCACTTCTCGTAGTAGCCGTTGTTCTTGAGGTCCTCGAGATTTTCGCCGAGAGTCTTGCCGGTGACGGTCATGACATCGAGGTGAAGCATCGACTTGATCTCCTCCATGATGCGCGGCACGCCACCTGCATAGTAGAAGAACTGCGCCGGCCACTCGCCTGCGGGACGGACGTTGAGCAGGTAGTGGGCGCCACGGTGCAGGCGATCGAAATCGTCGGCGGACATCTCGATGCCAAACTCGCGGGCGATCGCGGGGATGTGCAGCAGCGAGTTGGTGGAACCGGAGATGGCGCCGTGGACCATGATGAGGTTCTCGAAGGACTCCTTGGTCACGATGTCACGCGGACACAGGTTGTGCTCGGAGAGCCACACGGACTGGCGGCCGGCCTCGCGGGCAAACTCGCGCAGGTCGGAGCTGGTAGCGGGCAGCAGGGCGGTACCGGGAAGCATAAGGCCCAGGGCCTCAGCCGTGACCTGCATGGTCGAGGCGGTACCCATAAAGGAGCAGGCGCCGCAGCTGGGGCAGGCGTTATGCTTGGCGAACTCGAGCTCCTCGCGGGAGATCTCGCCGCGCTCATAGCGGGCCGAGATGGCGCCGAGCTGCTCCAGGGGCAGCAGGGCGGGGCCGGCATGTTGCCGAGG